>JBKJQD010000436.1:0-14481 GCA_046594125.1 Aestuariivirga sp. | reverse complement strand
TGGGCGTCAACATCTTCACCACAACGGAAATCTCGCCGCTCTCAACGGGTGATAACGAAAAAATTCTCACCGTTTCCGAGAATGTCGAATTCGGGCAAATCGAAAAACTGAAAGCCTGGCGCGCCGCGCGCGATAAAAAGGCCGTAGCCGCCACGCTTGCCGCACTCCGCGATGCAGCAACAGCGGGCCGCAACATCATGGAACCCTCGATTGCCTGCGCCAAGGCGGGCGTCACCACCGGTGAATGGGGCGAAACCCTGCGCCAGGTTTTTGGTGAGTTCCGCGCCCCCACCGGCGTGCTGCTGGTGATGAATGAACACCCGCAGAAATCACTCGAAGCCATCCGCGCCCGCGTCAAAAAGCTCGCCCTTGAACTCGGGCTGACTCCTAAATTCCTGATGGCCAAACCCGGCCTGGACGGCCATTCCAATGGCGCCGAGCAGATCGCCGTGCGCGCCGCCGATACCGGACTTGAAGTGATCTACGAAGGCATTCGCGTCACACCTGAGCAACTTGTCAAAACGGTTGAAGAGAAAAAAGTCCACATTCTCGGCCTTTCGATCCTTTCGGGAAGCCACGTCCCGCTGATCCGCGACGTCATGAACCGCCTGCGCGCCGCGGGGCTTGGATCGGTACCCGTGGTGGTGGGCGGCATCATCCCGGAGGCCGACGTGCTGGTGCTGAAACAGCTCGGCGTGACAGCGGTCTACACGCCCAAGGATTTCGATTTGAACAAGATCATGGACGATCTCGTGGGCCTGATCGAGAAGACGGCGGCAGCGCGGGCGGCGTGACACGGGTTAGCGAACCCGGTTTGGGTGACAGCTTCACTCTGTGTATCTATTTTGATACACAGAGTCAGTGGCGGACTTGTCGATGCGGATTTGGGCGGCGGCTTGATCAAGCAGCGCATTCCGCGCATGGGCGAGGGCAGGTCGGGCGGATTCCGGACTATTGTTGCTTACCGGAAAAAGGATCGCGCGATTTTTCTCTATGGCTTTGCGAAGAACGAGCGCGACAACATCGATGATGACGACATGAACGACTTGAAACGGACCGCCGGAATATTTCTCGCTTTCGATCGCCACGCATTCGCAGCGGCCATCGCGGCGGGCGAAATCAGGGAGATCGAACAGAATGGCTAAGAAGTTTCGCAGCCGAATTGCCGAGGCCATGCATGAGACCGTCAGCGGTCTACATCGGGCGGGTCTCGCTAGTCAAACGACCATGCGCGATTTTGACCGCTCTTGCCTCACCGAGATTGCCGAGCTTTCGGCCAGGGAAATCGCCATCCTGCGCAAGCGCGAGGGCGGCAGCCAAGGGGTCTTTGCCCAGCATCTCAACGTGAAAGCCAAACTGGTGAGCGAATGGGAGCGCGGCGAGAAGAAACCGAGCGGGCCATCGCTGAAACTATTGGCGCTCGTGAAAGCCAAGGGGCTGGAGGCGATTGTGTAGTGCGGCTCATTCCTTGACATTTCCCCGCCAATTCCCCTAAGAACCCCTCCATCCGCGCGGTGGCTTCTGGCCTCGCGCGTTTTGCGCTGCCTCCGGCAACCCATATTCGCTTGTAACAACAAGCACTTAAAGCCCACTGGATCACGGGTTTCCAGTGGCGCCAAAGGGCGCGGGAAGAACAAGGAAGAACGGAATGTACGCAGTCATCAAGACCGGCGGCAAGCAGTATCGCGTTGCCCCGGATGAAAAAATCCAGATCGAAAAGCTCATCGGCAAGGCCGGTGACCAGGTCGAATTCACCAGCGTTCTGATGGTTTCCAACGGCGCCAGCGTCGATATCGGCGCACCCTTTGTGACCGGCGCCACCGTGGTGGGCGAGATCGCCTCCCAGGACCGCGGGCCGCATATCATCATTTTCAAGAAGCGCCGCCGCAAGCATTACCGCCGGAAAAATGGTCATCGCCAAGACCTGACCTCGGTCACCATCCGCGAAATCCTCTTGGGCGGCGCCAAGCCGTCACAGAAGGCAGCGGCTCTGGCCGCCGCCACGCTCGCCGCACCGGTGGGCGAGGCCAAGGCTGACAACATTTCGCTGATCGGCGGCGTCGGCCCCAAGATGGAGCAGGGCCTCCATGAACTGGGCTACACCACCTTTGCACAGATCGCCGCCTGGACGGCGGATGATGTCACCAAGGTCGAAGCCCATCTCAAGCAGAAGGGCCGCGTCGGCCGCGAGGAATGGATCGAGCAGGCCGCCGAGCTGATGGCCGGCAAGCCGCCGCGCGCCAAGGCCGACAAGGCCCGCGCCAAGGATCAGGAATAAGGAGAACTTTACCATGGCTCATAAAAAGGCAGGCGGTTCATCCCGCAACGGGCGCGACACGGCAGGCCGCCGTCTCGGTCTCAAGCACTTCGGCGGCGAAGCCGTCATTCCCGGTAACATCATCGTGCGCCAGCGCGGCACCGTGGTGCATCCCGGCACGGGCGTGGGCCTTGGCCGCGATCACACGATTTTCGCCGTGGTTTCGGGCACCGTCCTGTTCCGCCGCACCAAGGGCGACCGGCAGACCGTTTCGGTCATCCCGCCAGTGGCGGCCGAGTAACGGCGGACTCGCAATATTCCGCCGGACCCATCGATCCGGCGGCAGCATTTGTGACGGAGAGGTGGGAGACCGCCTCTCCGTTTTTATTTGGAACAACCATGCCCGTCATCATCGAAACGCCGCGCCTGATCCTGCGGCCCCTGACGCAGTACGACTTCGCCGATCTCGTCCGTGGGCTGAACAATTTCAACGTATCGCGGAACACGGCGCGCATTCCCTTCCCTTATGCCATGGCCGATGCCGAGGAATTCCTCGCCATCGCCAGCCAGACGGAAGCCGTAGCCCTGCGCCTGTCGATCACCCTGAAGGAGGGCGGCGATATAGTTTGCGGCGGCGCCACCTACGAGCCGCGCGAGAGCGGTGCCGAGGCCGAGATCGGCTATTGGCTGGCCGAGCCACAGTGGGGCAAGGGCTATGGCACGGAAGCCGCCCGCGCCATGGTGGACCATGCCTTCGAGGTGGCAGGATACGCGAAGATGGTGGCCCGCTACCGGCTTGGCAACGACGCCTCGCGCCGCATTCTCGAAGGATTGGGCTTCGTCAAGACTAGCGAAACCACCTGCGCCTCACGCGCCGAGGGCGCTGAAACCTTGGCGGCGATGATGGTCCTGACCCACGCCGCATGGACCGAAGCGAAGGGCCGCGCACAATGACGCCGCGGCCCTTCAGCCAATCAGAACACCATGGCCACGTAGCCGCGCACCACGGTCTTGCGGCCAAGCCCGCCATTGTGCTTGGAGGCGGTCAGCCGCAGATTGCCACCCGAGGCCTTCATGGCCATTGCCAGATGCTTCAACCCGTACTGGATATTGGTGCGGGCATCGAGCAGCCCGGAGCAGGCACCGCGATAGCCGATGCCGCGCGCCGTCGGGCACTTCAACTGGTACACGCCCAGTTCCCCGGCACTGCCGCGCGCCCCCGGATTATAGTTGGATTCGACCTTGGCGATGCGCAGCGCAAACCAGGTGGGAACGCCATAGGACGGCGCCATGGCGGTGATCATTGCCGCCACCCGGCCATTGTCGCGGCGGGCCACTTTGGCAGCGCCTTGGCGGTGATGGCTGCGCGCCACGTGGGTGCGGCGCGGCTGGCGCCCGGCATGAAGGCTGATCGGCTTGGGCTTGCTTACCCGGTGAAGGCTTCCGCCACAGCTTCCATCACCCTCGCAGCGCGCTTGCGCCGGCACGGCAAGTATAGCGCTCGACAAAATTGCGGTGAGAAGGCCAGAAACAAGTATATTCTTCATGTTTATCCTTTTCAGGCACCCACAAGGGCACCAATTAACCAACCGTTAACCAACGGAAATATTCACGCCACCTCTGAAAGCAGGGTGAATGGACGCGATAAACTGGCTGAATGTGTCCTCAATGAGGGTAAAATGTTGCAACGCAACATAGCGATTGTGCTGTTGCACAAAAGACACGGGAAGGACTAGACAGGTTTCACCATGAAATTTCTCGATCAGGCCAAGGTTTATGTGCGCTCCGGTGACGGTGGCGCTGGCGCCGTATCGTTCCGGCGCGAAAAATTCATCGAGATGGGCGGCCCCGACGGCGGCGACGGCGGCAATGGCGGCGATATCTGGGTCGAGGCCGTCGACGGGCTGAACACCTTGATCGACTACCGCTACCAACAGCATTTCAAGGTGACGACCGCCGGCCACGGCATGGGCCGCCTGCGCGCCGGTGCCAATTCGAATGACATGGTGCTGAAGGTGCCGGAAGGAACCGAGATCTACGAAGAGGATAACGAGACCCTCGTCGCCGACCTCGCCAAGACCGGCACCCGCGTTCGCATTGCCAAGGGCGGCAACGGCGGATTCGGCAACGCCTATTTCAAATCGTCGGTTAACCGCAGCCCGCGCCACGCCAATCCCGGACAGGAGGGCGAGGAGCGCTGGATCTGGCTGCGCCTGAAACTCATCGCCGATGCCGGGTTGCTCGGCATGCCCAACGCCGGGAAGTCGACACTGCTCGCCGCCGTTTCCGCGGCCAAGCCCAAGATCGCCGACTATCCCTTCACC
Source organism: Aestuariivirga sp. (assembly GCA_046594125.1). GTDB lineage: Bacteria > Pseudomonadota > Alphaproteobacteria > Rhizobiales > Aestuariivirgaceae > Aestuariivirga. Next base: position 9,900 of record JBKJQD010000436.1, on the reverse strand, counting down.
ACGCTGCATCCGCAATTGGGCGTGGTGCGCGCCGCCGGATCGAGCTTCGTGCTGGCCGATATTCCGGGCCTGATCGAGGGTGCCCACGAGGGCCATGGCCTCGGCACAAGATTCCTCGGCCACGTCGAGCGCTGCTCGGTGTTGCTGCATTTGATCGACGTGACCGGCGATGATCCGGTGGCCGCCTACCGCGTCATCCGCAAGGAACTGAAAGCCTATAGTCCGCTGCTGGCCGAAAAGACCGAAATCGTTACTTTCAACAAGATCGACGCGATCTCAGAAGCCGACCTGAAGAAGAAGCTCGCCGACTTCAAGAAGCGCGTGAAGCTGACGCCGGTACTGATGTCGGGCGCTACCGGCAAGGGCGTCGATGAGATGATGAAGAAGTTGCTGACCATCATCAATGCCGGCAAGCGGGCGCAACGCAAGGCCGATGCGCCGGGAGTAACCAGCGAGGAGTGGCGGCCGTGATGGCGAGACTCGCCAAGGCCCGCCGCATCGTCGTGAAGATCGGCTCGGCGCTGCTGGTGGACGCCAGGACCGGAACCATCAAGGCCTCATGGCTGGCCTCGCTGATCGACGATCTCGCCGACGCCAAGGTGCGCGGTGCCGACATCATCGTGGTGTCGTCGGGCGCCATTGCACTGGGGCGGCGCACTCTTGGATTGCCGAAGGGCAAGCTGAAACTCGAACAGAGCCAGGCCGCCGCCGCCGTGGGCCAGATTGCGCTCGCCCAGGCCTGGTCCGAAGCTCTCCGTACACGGAACATCGTCGCCGCCCAGGTGCTGGTGACCCTGACCGACACCGAGGAGCGCCGCCGTTATCTCAATGCGCGCGCCACGCTCTCGACCTTGCTCGGACAAGGTGCCGTGCCGGTGATCAACGAGAATGACACGGTGGCAACGTCTGAAATCCGTTATGGCGACAACGACCGGCTGGCGGCGCGAGTCGCCTCGATGATGTCGGCGGATTGCCTGGTGCTGCTCTCCGACATCGACGGGCTCTATACAGCTCCGCCCGGCAACAAGGACGCGGTTTTCCTCGCCGAAGTCCAGGAGATCACCCCGGAGATCGAAGCCATGGCGGGCAAGCCGGTATCGGGTGTCGGCTCCGGCGGCATGATCACCAAGATCGAGGCGGGCAAGATTGCCTTGGGTGCTGGCTGCAACATGGTGATCGCCTCGGGCCACGAGATGCACCCGCTGCAACGCATCGCCGATGGCGAGCGCTGCACCTGGTTTCTGGCGCAGGCCTCGGCCTTGCAATCGCGCAAGCGCTGGATCGCCGGAACCCTGCAGCCCATCGGCCATCTGGTGGTTGACGAGGGAGCGGTTGAAGCCTTGTCGAAAGGCAAGAGCCTGCTGCCCGCCGGAGTCAAACGCGTCGAGGGCAGCTTCACGCGCGGCGACACGGTGAGCATCATTACCGCGCGGGGCCGCGAGATTGCCCGAGGTCTCGTTACCTATGATGCCGCCGATGCCATCCGTATTGCCGGCATGAAATCCGGAGAGATCGAAAAGATTCTGGGCTTCCGCGGCCGCGACGAACTGATCCACCGCGACGACATGGTATTGATGGGCGGAGACCGCACATGACCACGAAGGACACCATGCTGGCCCTTGGCCGCGAAGCCCGCGCCGCCGCCAAGGCACTGGTTCTGGCCACGGCGCAACAGAAAAATTCCGCGCTGACTGCCATGGCCGCTGAAATCCGTGAAGCCGCCACCGTGATCGCCGGCGAAAACGCCAAAGACCTTGAGACGGCAAAGGCTAGGGATTTGAAGGGCAGTTTCCTCGACCGCCTGACCCTGACGCCCGCCCACATCGAGGCCATGGCGCAAGGGCTCGATGACATTGCCATACTACCCGACCCGGTGGGCGAGGTCATGTCGAAGTGGACGCGTCCCAACGGCATGGAGATTTCGCGCGTCCGCGTGCCCATCGGCGTCATCGGCATCATCTATGAATCACGCCCCAATGTGACTGCCGATGCCGGAGCGCTGTGCATGAAATCCGGCAACGCGGCGATCCTGCGCGGCGGTTCCGATGGTTTTTATTCTTCCACCGCCATCACCGCCTGCCTGCAACGGGGCCTGGTTATGGCGGGCCTTCCCGCCACTGCCATCCAGATGGTGCCAACCGTGGACCGCGACTGCGTCGGCCTGATGCTCGAAGGCCTCGGCGGCGCGATTGACCTTATCGTGCCGCGCGGCGGCAAGAACCTCGTGGCCCGCGTCCAGTCGGAAGCCCGCGTGCCGGTGTTCAGCCACCTCGAAGGCATTTGCCATGTCTACGTTGACAGGGCCGCCGATCCGGAGATGGCGAAGAAGATCGTGCTTAACGCCAAGATGCGCCGCACCGGCATCTGCGGCGCCGCCGAAACTATCCTCATCGACAGGGCTGCGGCGGACGAAACTCTCAAGCCGATCATCAGCACACTGATTGATGCCGGTTGTGAAGTGCGCGGTGATGCCGAGACACAAGCCTGCGATCGGCGCGTCAAGCCCGCGTCTGAAGATGACTGGTCCACCGAATATCTCGACACCATCGTCTCGATGCGGGTTGTTGATGGCGTGGACCAGGCCATGGATCACATCGCCCGCTACGGATCGCAACACACGGACGCAATTGTCACCGGGGACGCGGCCACCGCTGAGCGCTTTCTGAATGAAGTGGATAGCGCCATCGTGCTGCACAATGCCTCCACGCAATTCGCCGATGGCGGTGAGTTCGGCTTCGGCGCCGAAATTGGCATCGCCACCGGGAAACTTCATGCCAGAGGCCCGGTTGGGCTGGAGCAGCTAACCACCTTCAAGTATCAGGTACGCGGCAACGGTCAGACTCGCCCATGATCCGCCCGCCGCCATTCGGGGATGGCCAGCGCATCGGACTCTTCGGCGGCTCGTTCAATCCCGCCCATCGCGGCCACTACATGGTGGCGCTTTATGCCCTGAAGAAGTTGCAACTCGATTGGGTGTGGTGGCTGGTGTCGCCACAGAACCCCTTGAAGGACACAAGTGAGACCGGCGAATACGCCACACGCCTGGCCTTCACCCGCGCGATTGCCCGCCACCCGCGTTTCGTCGTCACCGATCTCGAACAGCAGATCGGTGCCCGCACCACGGCGGAGACTCTGGATCGCCTTGGCCCCGTGCTGCGGCGCGGACACTTCGTGTGGATCATGGGCGCCGACAGTTTCGCCAATCTGCACCATTGGCACGATTGGCTGGAAATTCCCGCAACCCTGCCGCTGGCCATCCTGGCGCGGCCCGGCTATTCAATGCGCGCCCTGTCAAGCCCCGCCGCCACCAGGCTTTCCGAATGCCAGGTGCCGGCCTCTTTGGCGCCACAACTTGTAACGCAAGCACCGCCGGCTTGGGCCTTCATCCCCATGCCGCTCAGGCCCGAGAGTTCCAGCGCCATCAGAAAAGGTGCTGCCATCGCCGGCCCTTGAATGACGCGCCGATAGGGCCTAATCTCCGCTCAATCAATGAGGACCAGACCCCTGAAAGCACCAGCCAAGAAGACCGCTGCGCGTAAACCTGCGGCGAAAACCAAATCCGCAGCCAAGGTTGCGGTGAAGGCCAAGACCAAAACCGCCAAACCCAAGACCGTGAAGACCGTGAAGAAGGCGGTCAAGGCGGCAAGACCCGCCAAGCCCAAGGCGGCCAAGGCTGTAAAGAAGACGGTCAAGGCCGCAAAACCTGCCAAGCCTTCAACGCCCAGCCTCCTCAAGATTGTCCTCGACCAATTGGACGATGCCAAGGCCGAGCAGGTTGTCACCATCGGCCTCGACGGCAAGTCGGCCATCGCCGACAACATGGTGGTGGCCTCGGGCCGCTCCAATCGCCATGTCGGCGCCATTGCCGATCAATTGGTGGAAAAACTGAAGGAAACAGGCCGGCGCGACATTCGGGTCGAGGGCATGCCGCAGTGCGACTGGGTGCTGGTCGATGCCGGCGATGTGGTGGTGCATCTCTTCCGCCCCGAGGTGCGCAGCTTCTACAATCTCGAGAAGCTGTGGTCGGAACACGCGCCTGCCGAGCGCGCCGCGATCTGAGCCAATGCGCCTGTCGGTCATCGCCGTGGGCCGCCTGAAGGCTGGCCCTGAAAAGGCGCTGGCCGATGATTACGTTACCCGTGCCGAAGGACTGGGCCGCAAGGCGGGTATCTCCCGCCTCGGCGTCACGGAAGTCGCCGAATCACAAGCCGCCACGGCGGCCTTGCGCATGGCCGACGAGGCCCGGGTGATTGCCAGCGCCTTGCCGCCGCGCGGCTTCACCATCGTCCTCGACGAGCGCGGCAAACCCGTCACCAGCCAGGCCTTCGCCGGGCTGCTGCAGCGCCATCTCGACGAAGCCACGCCGGAGGTTTGCTTCCTCATCGGCGGCCCCGACGGCCACGCGCCGGAAACCCGGAGCAGTGCTGGCTTCCTCCTGTCACTCGGCGCCATGACCTGGCCGCACCGCCTGGTCCGCGTCATGCTTTTCGAACAAATTTACCGGGCGGTGACGATTATGGTGAATCATCCCTATCACCGGCCTTGAGTCGCCCAACTTCGGGCCGTATTTTGGACAAGCGGCCCCACTAACCTCGCGAGCGTGATGACCCCGATCCAAGGCTTGTTCCTGGCAGCCGCCCTATCGCTGAGCGCGGCGATTGCGCCGTCGCGGGCGGGGACTTCGGGCGGCGAGGCCCAGCAACTCGACACCGTCCGGCAGCAGATCGAGACCTCACAGCAGTCCCAGGAGCGCATTGCCGCCGAAATCGCCGCGGCACTGCGCGACCAGGACAGTATCGCATCGAAACTCATCGGCATCTCGCAGAAAATCCAGACCCAGGAAGCAGCGATCAGCGCCAATGAGGACGAGTTGCTGCGCCTCAACAAGGAGCAGGTGCTCCGCTTGGCTGATCTTGGCGAGAAGCGCGGCGTCTTGTCCGAGCTTCTGGCCGGCCTCCAGCGCCTCGAGCAGAATCCGCCGCCAGCCCTGGTGGTCGAGCCCCATGACGTGCTCGCGGCGCTGCGCGGCGCCATGATGTTCGGCACCATCGTTCCGGAACTGCGCGACCAGGCCGACAAGCTGGTGGCCGAACTGGCCAGGATCGACGAACTCCGCGCCACCATCGCCACCCGCAAGAAGGACCTGGGCGATGAAATCGCCCGGCTTGAGGCCTCGCGCGGCGATCTTTCAGGCCTTATCGCCCAGAAAAAGGACCTGGTCAGCCGCGGCAACGCCGATCTCGAAGCCGAACGCCAGCGCACCGGCCAGCTTGCCGCCAAGGCCCAGACCCTGAAGCAGTTGCTGGCCAGCCTCGCCGAGGACCGCAAGAAGGCTGACGCCGAGAGCGCCCGCCAGGCCGCCGCCGATGAGACCGAACGCCAGCGCCAGGAAGAAATCCAGCACCGCCCGCGCCTGGCCTTCGCCAAGACCCAAGGTCAGCTGAACTATCCGGCCCAGGGCCAGATGCTGCGCCAGTTCGGTGATCCCGATGGCTTGGGCGGGCAATCGCAAGGCACCATCATCGCCACCCGCACCGGCGCCCAGGTCACGGCGCCTGCCGACGGCAAGGTTGAATTTGCTGGCGCCTTCCGCTCCTATGGCCAGGTGGTGATTCTCAATCCCGGCGGCGGCTACCGCATCCTGCTGGCGGGCATGCGGAACATTACCGCCGCGACAGGCGAATTCCTGCGGGCTGGCGAACCGGTGGGAGAAATGGGTGATGGCCCCTCTTCAGTCACACTTTTAGGTGATGTGGTACAAGACGTCCGTCCTGTGCTTTATATAGAGTTCCGTAACAGTACAGACGCTATCGATTCTGGTCCGTGGTGGACCGGCGGCATGAAAGAGGCTCGTGGATGACAATGAAGACGCAAGTGCGCAATGTTGGCTTGGTTCTGGCGGGTGCCGTATCCGCAACCGTGATGTGGCATGCTTTCGGCGCCGCCATCGCGGCCTCCAATGCCGATACCTACAAACAGCTCAACCTGTTTGGTGATGTATTCGACCGGGTCCGCGCCGACTATGTCGAGGAACCCGACGAAGCCAAGATGGTGGAAGCCGCCATCAACGGCATGCTGGCCTCGCTCGATCCGCATTCGAGCTTCATGAACGCCAAGCAGTTCGAGGACATGAGCGTCCAGACCAAGGGCGAATTCGGCGGCCTCGGCATCGAGGTGACGATGGAGAACGGCGTCATCAAGGTGGTGTCGCCCATCGACGATACGCCAGCCTCCAAGGCCGGCATCATGGCCAACGACTTGATTGTCAAGATTGATGGCCAGAACATCGATGGCCTGACCCTCAACGAGGCGGTCGACAAGATGCGCGGCAAGATCGGCTCGCCGATCAACCTGACCATCAAGCGCAACGGCCGCGACCCCTTCGACCAGAAACTGGTGCGCGACCGCATCAGGGTCCAGTCGGTAAAGTTCAATATCGAGCAGAACGACATCGGCTATATCCGCATCAGCTCGTTTACCGAGCAGACCCAGGAAGGCCTGGAAAAGGCCATGGCCAGCTTCCAGTCGTCCATGGGTGACCGCGCCAAGGGCTATATCCTCGACCTGCGCAACGATCCGGGTGGCCTGCTCGACATGGCGATCTCGGTGTCCGACAGCTTCCTTGAGCGCGGCGAGGTGGTCTCCACCCGCGGCCGCCACGCCGACGAGACCCAGCGCTTCAACGCCCAGGCAGGCGACATGGCCAATGGCAAGCCGCTGGTCGTGCTGATCAACGGCGGCTCGGCTTCGGCCTCGGAGATCGTTGCCGGAGCGCTTCAGGACCACAAGCGGGCAACCATGCTCGGCACCCGCAGCTTCGGCAAGGGCTCGGTGCAGACCATCATTCCGCTCGCCGGACAGGGGGCACTCCGCCTGACCACGGCGCGCTATTATACGCCAGCCGGCCGCTCCATCCAGGCTAAGGGCATCGACGCCGATATCGTCATCGAGCAGGATCTGCCGCCGGAACTGCAGGGCAAGAATGTCTCGACCGAAGGCGAGGCCAGCCTGCGCGGCCACCTCACCAATGAGGGTGGCGGCGACGAGGGTGGCGGCTCATCGGCCTATGTGCCCGAGGACAGGACCAAGGACATGCAGCTGAAAGCGGCAATCGACCTGCTGCATGGCATCAAGGTGGTGACCAACGTCAAGCCCAAGGTTGCGGCTCCCGGTACACCCGGAACCCAGACCCAGGCCACGCCGAACTGAGGAGGTTACGCACTTCCCTCACCCGCCCTTCGGGCTCCCTCTCCCCCTACGGGCACTACTGTCCGGGGAAAGTTGGATCATGTCGGCAAAGCTGGGGACGATGTCACTCACCTCAAACCGTCATTCCTGCGAAAGCAGGAATCCCGCTTTTTTCAACAGGCTCCGCCAGCGAAAGCTGGACCCCGGCTTTCGCCGGGGTGACGGAGTTGGGCGGGGACCGCTGCGCCACCATTCTGAGTCTGACCGCACCGTGAATTGAAGGGGAGCGTTCATTTCAATGTTCAAACACTCACCCCGCGAATCTTCCCCGGACAGTAGTGCGTCAGCGGGAGAGAGGACGGCTACCCTTCTCCCGCGCCTCGCGGGAGAAGGTGGCGCGAAGCGCCGGATGAGGGGCCGTAAAGTCAGCGCGCCAATGTGGCCGGAGCTACGGTGACACTCCAGTGCATTTAATTAAGGGCCTTGTGCGGTTTCTTGGCCAAGCTGACTTCCGGCTCTCGCCGGAACGACGGGAAGGGCAACGGTCGTGGACAATGCGGCGGCTGGTCCGGACCGTCTCGGAACTCCCGCAGCCACTTTCAGCCCGGCTCGCGGCCACCCCCTCATCGGGCGCGTTCCGCGCCGTCTTCCGCCGCTAGCGGCACTACTTTCGGGGGAAGATTTGCGGGGTGAGTGTTTGAACATTGAAGTGAACGCTCCCCTTCAATTCACGGTGCGGTCAGACTCAGAATGGCGGCGCAGCGGTCCCCACCCAACTCCGTCACCCCGGCGAAAGCCGGGGTCCAGCTTTCGCCGGCGGAGCCTGTTGAAAAAAAGCGGGATTCCTGCTTTCGCAGGAATGACGGTTTGAGGTGAGTGACATCGTCTACAGCTTTGCCGCCATGATCCAACTTTCCCCGGACAGTAGTACGCGCCCCGCGGGAGAAGAGAAGTCATGATGCACATCAGTAAAGAATGTGGCGGGCCGGTATAGGCTCAACCCGCCACATGCTCGACGCATATCAGGTGCTGCTCGGCGCTGGACAGCGGTTCGTCGAAAAACATGCACTGGTGCGGACCGCGCGGATCGCCGTCGCGGCCTTTTTCGCGGAAGAACTTGCAGGTGGCGCACAGGCCGAAGCTGTGGTGGCCGCCCTTCGCCAATTCCCCGGCCAGCAATTCGCCAAGGCCCTTGGCCAGCCGCCGCCGGGTTTTTCCGCCAAGCGCATCGGCGGCCTGCGCCAGCCCAGCCCACGGATCGCGCGCCAGCACGGCGTTGCCCTTCTCGGTCAGCATCAGGGTGATCGAGCGCTTCTCGCTTTCACGCCGTGCCTTGCTGATGAAGCCCTTGCGCTCCAGCGCTTTCACCGTTTGCGATATGGTGCCCTTGGTGGCGCCGAGATAACGCGTCAAGGCGCCCGGCGAATTGGAAAAGCGGTTGGCGCGGGCCAGATAGCGCAGCGCCTCCCACTGGGCCGGGTTCAAGCCATCCTCGTGTTCCCTTGACCGCATCAGACGCGACAGGCGTTCCAGAGGCCAGGTAATCATCGCGCCGTCATCGTCATCTTTCGCCATCAATGAGCCTCTTCCCAATTCTGCGCGGCGCGGGCATCAACTTGCAGCGGCACGGTGAGTTGAACCGCCGGTTCCGGCGCCTTCTCCATCACCTGCTTGACGACCTGCATGGTCTCCTCCACCTCGGCATCCACAGTCTCGAAAATCAGTTCATCATGCACCTGCAGCAGCATGCGCGCCGAACGCCTGGCATCGGCCAGCGCCCCGTGCATGCGCACCATGGCGCGGCGGATAATGTCGGCGGCGGCCCCCTGGATTGGCGCATTGATGGCGGCGCGCTCGAGGAAGGCGCGCTCCGACGCATTGGGCGAATTGATGCGCGGGAAATGGCAGCGCCGCCCAAAGATGGTCTCGACATAACCCTGGTCGCGCGCCGCCTTGCGCGTCGTATCCATGTAGTCGCGGATGCCGGGGAAACGCTTGAAATAGGTCTTGATGTAGTCGCCCGCCTCCTCGCGCGAGATCGACAATTGATTGGCAAGCCCGAAGGCCGAAATGCCGTAGATGATGCCGAAGTTGATGGCCTTGGCGCGGCGCCTGACCATCGGGTCCATGCCTTTGATCGGCACGCCAAACATTTCACTGGCAGTCATGGCGTGAATGTCGAGACCGTCGGCGAAGGCCTTCTTCAATTGCGCAATGTCGGCCACATGGGCTAGCACGCGCAGTTCGATTTGGCTGTAGTCAGCCGAGATCAGCTTTGATCCGGGAGGTGCTATGAAAGCCGTGCGGATCTTGCGGCCTTCCTCGGTGCGCACCGGAATGTTCTGCAGGTTGGGCTCGGTCGAGGCCAGACGCCCCGTCGAGGTCGCCGCCAGCGAATAGCTGGTGTGGACGCGGCCTGTTTTCGGGTTGATATAATTGGGCAGGGCGTCCGTATAGGTAGAGCGTAACTTGGATAGCTGCCGCCAGTCGAGCACCCGCCGCGCCAGTTCCACACCATGGGCGGCGAGGTCCTCCAGCGCATCCGAGTCAGTACTCCACGCTCCCGTCGCCGTCTTGCGCCCGCCCGGCAGCGCCATGCGGCCGAAGAGAATGTCGCCCAGCTGCTTGGGCGAGCCGATGTTGAAACGCTCGCCCGCCAGCTCATAGACATGCTTCTCGATTTCGCCGGCTGCGGTGGCGAGTTCGTTCGAC
>JBKJQD010000421.1:0-6814 GCA_046594125.1 Aestuariivirga sp. | reverse complement strand
CTTCATCGCGGCGGGTGCTGACGTGGTGACGCTCGGCAATCATTCCTTCGACCAGCGCGAGGCGCTGATCTTCATTGAGCGCTATCCCAATCTGCTGCGCCCGGTGAACTGGCCCGCCGGATGTCCGGGGCGCGGCACGGCACTGGTCGACACGCCATCGGGACGCCGCGTGCTGGTAATGAATGCCATGGGGCGGGTGATGATCGAGCCGGTGCTGGATGATCCCTTCCCGGCGGTGCAACGCGAACTCGATTCCTGTCCGATGGGCCAGGCCTGCGATGCCGTGCTTATTGATTTTCACGCCGAGACGACATCGGAGAAGATGGCCATGGGCCACTTCTGTGATGGCCGCGCCAGCCTCGTGGTGGGCACCCACACCCATGTGCCCACCGCCGACCACCAGATACTGCCCCATGGCACGGGCTTCCAGTCCGATGCCGGAATGTGCGGTGACTTTGACTCGGTGATCGGCATGGACAAGACCGAACCGCTGCAGCGCTTCCTGCGCAAACTTCCGGTGGAACGCATGCGGCCAGCCGAGGGGCCAGCGACAATCTGCGGCATCGCGGTTGAGACCGATGACACCAGTGGTTTGGCGCGGGCCATTGCGCCCATCCGCATTGGCGGGCGTCTGTCACAGGCCGAGGTTGCCTTTTGGTAATCTTGCGGCATGACCGGGATTCTGGCTTGCCATTAAAAAAACTCTAGTGACGCCACTGCAAAGCGCCGTTAGTATCGTTGACAAGCGCTTGAAAAAATTTGCCGGATCAGGGTTCCGCACAGGGTTGCGAGTAGCACTGACCAGGTCACTGGGGGCGCTGAATGGGGAGGAAAATCAAGTGGTTGCGGTCATGCTCAAGGGCTTGGCCGCGGGCTTGCGTATCCCTCCCCGAACATTTTTCATGGCCCGCGTGGCCAATGTTTCAGGAGGAAAGTTACGCATGAAGAAAATCGTTACAGCGTTCGGCGCGGCCCTGCTCATGGGTTCGGCCTTCACCGCGGTGGCTCCGGCCTTCGCGGGCGATGAACTGACCATCGTGTCTTGGGGCGGTGCCTATTCCGAAAGCCAGCACAAGGCTTTCATCGCACCCTACAACGCAGCGGGCAACAAGGTGACAGAAGCCGAGTATAACGGCGAAGTCGCCAAGATTCAGGCCATGGTGGATGCCAAGGCCATTACCTGGGATGTGATCGACGTTGATACCGCCACCGGCCTCCAGGGCTGCGCCCAAGGGGCACTCGAGACCATCGACTGGGCCAAGCTTGGCCTCGACCGCGCCAAGTTCATTGGCGGCGACCTTCTCGATTGCGCCGTTCCGAACATCGTCTACGGCACGGTCTTCGGCTATGATACGTCGAAGCTTGCGGCGGGTCCTACGACGATCAATGATTTCTTTGATCTCGCCAAGTTCCCCGGCAAGCGCGGCATGTTCAAAAATCCGACCGTGAACCTGGAGTGGGCGCTCATCGCCGATGGCGTGGCGGCCGCTGATGTTTACAAAGTTCTGGCGACGCCGGAAGGAGTGGACAAGGCTTTCGCGAAGCTCGGCACCATCAAGGCGAATGTCGTGTGGTGGGAAGCCGGTGCCCAGGCGCCGCAGCTTCTGGCCGATGGCCAGGTGGTGATGACCTCGGCCTGGAACGGCCGTCTCCAGAGTGCGATCGACAAGGACAAGAAGCCATTCAAGATCGTCTGGGACCATCAGGGCCTCGATTGGGATTGGTGGAGCATCACCAAGGGTACGCCGAAGATTGAAGAGGCTTACCGCTTCATCTCCTTCGCATCGGACCCCGTCCGCATGGCCGACCAGACGAACTACATCGCTTATGGCCCGGCCAACATGGACGCCATCCCCAATGTCAACGCGGCGACACTGCCAAACCTGCCGACCGCGCCTGACAACCTCAAGACCGCCTTCAACGTCGATCCGCAATTCTGGGCCGACAATGGCGACCAGCTGAAAGAGCGGTTCAACGCCTGGCTGGCGAAGTAACCAAAAATGGCGGGAGAAGCCCTGGCGTCTCCCGCCATTTTCGTTTGCAGTTGGCAATCCGGACGATGACAATGGCTGATGCGGCGCCTGTCGATGGCACGGTGCGGGCGGCGGACGGTACGCCCCTTAAAGTGAAGCTGCGCCTGGCTGAACGCCGCGAGCGCTTGCGGGCGCTGAGCCTGATTGCTCCGCTCTTTTTGTTTATCGTGATTTCCTTTCTGGTGCCGATTGTTCAGATGCTGAGCAATGCCGTCTATGATACGGACATTGGCGATACGTTGCCTGCCACCTCGCAATTGCTGCGCGGCTGGGATGGCAAGGACGTGCCCGGGGAAGAAATTTTCTCGGCATTTGCCGCTGAAATGAAAGTGGCACAGGCCAACAAGACAGCAGCACTCATCGGCAAGCGCCTCAATTACGAAGTGCCCACCCTCAAGTCCAAAGTCACGGTGACGGCGCGCAAGCTTGGGGCCATCAAGCAGGGGCCGTGGAAGGAAGCCGTCATCGGCCTCGACCCGGTCTGGGGAGAACTTTCCACCTGGGCGGTGATCAAGCGCGCGTCGGGTTCGATCACGCCCTATTATCTGCTGAGCGTACTGGATTTGCGCCAGGATGAGACCGGAGCACTTGAGCGCATGCCCGAAGACCGGCGAATCTACGTGCAGATTCTCGGACGCACACTGGGTATCAGTTTGCTGGTCACGGTCATGACTCTGTTGCTTGGTTATCCCGTGGCCTATCTCCTGGCGACGCTGCCGCAACGCACCGCAAGTTTGCTGATGATCTGTGTGCTGCTGCCATTCTGGACGTCGCTTCTGGTGCGCACCACGGCCTGGACGATCCTGCTGCAGGATGGCGGCGCCTTCGCGCAGTTCCTGCATTTTTCGGGCATTACCTGGCTGCTCAACCTGCTGGGATTTCTGGCGGGTGAGCCAGCTCTGTTCAAGACGCGCTTTGCAACCGTTCTGGCGATGACCCATATCCAGCTGCCGTTCACACTGCTGCCCATCTACAGCGTGATGAAAACCATTTCACCAACTTACATGCGCGCCGCTAAGTCATTGGGGGCAACGCCTTTCCACGCCTTCCGGAAGGTTTATATGCCGCAGACGTTGCCGGGCATCGCGGCGGGCTGCCTGCTGACCTTCATCCTGAGCCTTGGCTACTATATCACGCCAGCCCTCGTCGGCGGACCGAAGGACAATATGGTGGCGGGCTTCATCGATCTCGCCATGAACAGCGAAAATAACTGGGGCAAGGCATCAGCGCTAGGCTTTGTGCTGCTGACGGCAACGCTCATCCTCTACTATGTCTATAATCGCCTCATCGGCATCGATAGAATGAAACTCGGCTAGATCATGGCGCTGCCAGCTTATACAACTGTAGGCGAACGCATGGCCTTCTATGGCGTGCGGGTGTTCGTTGGACTCGTGCTGCTGTTCCTGATGGCGCCGATTCTGGCGATCATGCCGCTGTCGTTCAACTCGGAAACATTCTTCAGTTATCCGATGCCGGGCTTTTCATTGAAATGGTACGTCGGCGAACAGGGCTTTCTCACCAATGAACGCTGGCAGAGCGCGCTCCGGCTGTCGGTTATCCTCGCCATAGCGACAACCTGTTGTGCAACATTCCTTGGCACACTTGCAGCGCTGGGGCTGTCGCGCTCCAATCTTCCCGGCCGGGCTACGATCATGGCGGTGCTGATCTCGCCGATGATCGTGCCGGTGATCATTTCAGCGCTCGGCATGTTTTTCTTCTATGCGAAAATCGGGCTGACCGGGACCCTGATCGGCCTGATCCTGGCGCATACGGCGCTGGCCACGCCCTTTGTTGTCATCACGGTGACGGCGACACTGTCAAGCTTCGACCGGTCGCTCATCCGGGCCGCCGCCAATCTGGGAGCACCACCGCATACGGTGTTCTTCCGGGTGATGATGCCGCTGATCCTGCCCGGCATGATCTCGGGGGCCCTGTTTGCTTTCGTCACCTCCTTCGACGAGGTGATCGTCATCCTGTTCATCGGCGGACCCGAACAACGGACCTTGCCGCGTCAGATGTTCGCCGGCATCCGCGAACAGATCAGTCCCACCATCACCGCGGCGGCAACCGTGCTGATCATCTTTTCGACGGTGCTGCTGGTAACCGTAGAACTGCTGCGCCGCCGCTCCGAACGGCTGCGCGGCATCAGGGTCTAGCGCGAGGACTTTCTCAGGTAGGCCGGCTGTTCCTCGGGAACGGCGTGGGCGGTGGCGGTGATGGCGAGGTCGTCCATGTGGGTGAGCGCGCGGGCCAGCTTCATGGTGGCGCGTCCATCATCGCCTGAAGCCATTGCGTCGTGGCCATCCTCAAGGGCGCGGGTGGCTTTGGCTGACATTTCCGTAAGCGTGGTGATGGCGGCAAACAGGCGGCCTGCCGGTGCGGCAGCGGCCAATGATTGCAGGCGGCGGAGCGAGGATGCCCCGGCGGTGCCCGCCATGCCTTCGGCGGCAAAACAGATGCCGTCAATTGAACCACGCCGTACCGTCATGTCCGAAACTCCCAAGCAACTCACCAAGCCTTGAGCTTTGCGCGGTCTCGCTTAATGCCCGGTTAAGCGGCTTGTTTTGTGCCCGGCGGGATGCCTATAAGGCGTTATGGCCGGTCATTCACAATTCAAGAACATCATGCACCGCAAGGGCAAGCAGGATAAAATCCGCGCCCGGAATTTTTCCAAGCTGTCGCGTGAAATCACCGTTGCCGCCAAGACCGGCCTGCCTGACCCCGCCGCCAATTCCAGGCTGCGGCTGGCGATCCAGAACGCCAGGGCGGAAAATCTGCCCAAGGACAATATCGAGCGGGCCATCAAGAAGGCCATGGGCGGCGATGGCGAGACCTATGACGCGGTGCGCTATGAAGGTTACGGTCCGGGTGGCGTTGCCGTCATCGTCGAGGCGCTCACCGACAATCGTAACCGCACGGCGTCCAACGTGCGCGCCCTGTTCACCAAATATGGCGGCAACCTCGGCGAGTCGGGCTCGGTCGCCTTCATGTTCAGCCGGGCCGGCGAAATTCACTATCCCGCCGCCAAGGCTACCGCCAATGCCATGCTGGAAGCGGCCATCGACGCTGGTGCCGATGACGCGGTCTCGGACGAGAGCGGCCATAGCATCATCTGCGCTTTTGAATCGATCGGCGAGGTGTCGTCCGCATTGGCCGCCAAATTCGGCGATGCCGAAACCGTCAAGGTGGTGTGGAAGCCGCAGACCATGACGCCGGTTGATCAGGACAAGGCCGAAAGCCTGATGAAGCTGGTCGACGGCCTCGATGACGACGACGACGTGCAGGTGGTGTTCTCCAACGCCGATATTTCCGACGAGATCATGGCGGCACTGAACGCCGCGTGATCTGATAACACTGCGCCATGGTTCGAATCATCGGCATCGACCCCGGCCTGCGCAACACTGGCTGGGGCATCATCGCGCAGGAGGGCCAGCACCTGTCCTATGTGGCCGATGGATCGGTGCATTCGGATGCGGCGGCACCGCTGGCCGAACGGCTGCTGCAGCTTCACCGGCAGCTTCTCGATGTGCTGAACAGCTTCGCGCCCGATGAAGCGGCAATCGAGGAAACCTTCGTCAACACCGATGCGCGGGCCACGCTGAAACTGGGGCAGGCGCGCGGCGTCATCATGCTGGCGCCCGCCAGCCTTGGCATTCCAGTCTCTGAATATGCCCCCAACACCATCAAGAAATCGGTGGTGGGGGCGGGGCACGCGGAAAAGGACCAGGTGAAGCACATGGTGAAAATGCTGCTGCCCAAGGCGCGGATGACCAGTGCCGACGCCGTCGACGCACTGGCCATCGCCATCTGCCACGCCCACCACCGCGGCTCGCGCAAACTGGCGGAGATGCTGGCGCGTTCTTGACTTGTTCTGTTGGGGGTAATAGGTCTCTTTTATGAAATGGAAAGTGAAGATCGATAAACGCGGCCGGGTGACACTGCCCAAAGCCATGCGGGATGAAATGGGAATTCAGCCGGGCGACGATTTTGACTTTCACGTCGCCGGAAAAAGGATTTTTGTTGTTCGCCGGGGCGATAGGCTGACATTTGAGATGTTCCTCCCGGAGCAAGCGGCATGATCTCCAAACTCAAGGGCCGGATTGACAGCACGGGGGTTGACTGGGTGATCGTCGATGTCGGTGGCGTTGGTTATCATGTGTTCTGTTCGTCGAAGACCCTGGTGGCCTTGCCGGGGCAGGGCGAGTTCGCCGAGATCCATACCGAGATGCTGGTGAGCCAGGACATGATCCGGCTGGTCGGCTTTGCCTCGACATTGGAGCGCGAGTGGTTCCGCCTGCTGCAGACGGTGCAGGGGGTGGGGACCAAGGTGGCGCTGGCCATTCTCTCGACGCTGAACGCCCACGAGATCGGCAACGCTATTGCTCTTCAAGACAAGGCGATGATCGGGCGGGCCAATGGGGTTGGCAAGAAACTCGCCGAGCGCATCGTGCTGGAACTGAAGGACAAGGCTCCGGCTTTCGCGGTGGCCGATGCGGCACTGTCGAAGCTTTCAGCCGAACTCGGCGCGCTGCGGCCCAGTGCGGCAACCGATGCCGTTTCGGCGCTGGTTAACCTGGGCTATGGCCAGACCCAGGCTGGCGCGGCGGTGGCCGCCGCCATGAAAAAAGGCGGCGATGATCAGCCCACGGAGAAATTGATCCGCATGGCGCTGAGGGAGCTGGCGATATCGTGAGCGATGTCACTCCGGCGAGCAACAATTGGAACGTCAAACCGGAGTTTCCGAAGCTTGTTGCATGGGTTATCACGTTTACCGTTTATGG
>JBKJQD010000205.1:0-6684 GCA_046594125.1 Aestuariivirga sp. | reverse complement strand
TCGGCCACCCAGCCCTTGCTCCAGTGGCCAAGCAGCACGGCGAGGCCCCACGCCGGAATAAAGGCAGCGGCCAGCAGGATGACCAGGGCGATCACGCCACGGATACGGCCCTCGGCGGCACTCGCCTGAGGCCGGTTCAGGCCGCGGTCGAGCAGGGTGATGAGTTTCCCCAGCCACACCACCGGATGGCCGATCCTCTTGAAAAGTACCGGCGGATAGCCGGTGAGGCGCTCGACGAAGATGGCCAGTGCGGCGCTGGCAAAGGCGGGCAGCGGCCACATCACACGGCTTCCGCCAGGGCCAGGATGCGGTCAAGGTCGAGATGGGTTTCGAGGTGGGCGGCGAGGTCATCGAGGGTGCGCTCGACCAGATCGTCAAAATGCAACGCGCTGGCGGCAGCACCCAGGGACTGAAGGAAGGTGCCGCGGAATGTGTCGCTGGCGAAGCAGCCGTGGAGATAGGTGCCCATGATGCGGCCATCGGCACTGACCGCACCATCGGGCGATCCGGCGAGGCTGGCGAAGGGGCGGGCGCAGTCCGGACCCGAGGTTTTGCCGAGGTGGATTTCATAGCCCGACAGGTCAGCACCACTGGCGAGGTGGGTGCCGTTGACGCGTGTCAGGGTCTTGTCCGGGACGAGCCTGGTTTCGACGTCGAGGAGCCCCAGGCCGGGGAGGCTGGCTGGCGGGCCTTCCAGACCATCGGGATCGTGGATGAGGCGGCCCAGCATCTGGTAGCCGCCACACAGGCCGAGGACCAGGCCGCCGCGCCGCACATGGGCGGCAATGTCGATATCCCAGCCCTCGCGGCGCAGCGCCGCCAGATCGGCGATGGTGGACTTTGAGCCGGGAATGATGACCAGGCGGGTGTCGCCGGGCAGGGCGTCTCCGGTGTTGACCAAGGTGACCGTGACGCTTGGTTCGAGCCGCAGCGGATCGAGATCGTCAAAATTGGCGATGCGCGGCAGCCGTAGAACGGAAATTCTTGTGCTACCGGAATGGCTTGCAAGAGTTCCTTCCAAAGACACTGCATCTTCGGCAGGAAGATTTCGCGCCTCGGCAAAATGCGGGATGATGCCGAGGCAGGGTGTGCCGGTGCGCTGCTCGAGAAAGCTTTTTCCCTCAGAGAACAGATGCATATCGCCATGGAACTTGTTGATCAGAAAGCCTTTCAGGCGATTGCGATCCTCCAACGGCAGAATGTCATAAGTGCCGGCGATCGAGGCGATGACACCGCCACGGTGGATGTCGCCGACCAGAAGGGCTGGAACATTGGCGGCGGCGGCGAAGCCCATGTTGGCGAGATCGCCGCGACGCAAATTAACTTCTCCGGGGCTTCCGGCCCCTTCGACGATGAGCAGATCGGCTGCGGCGGCAAGCCTGTGGAAGCTGTCAAGGATGGCCGGCATGAATTGCATGCGGTTGCGGAAATAGTGCCTGGCCGTCATGGTGGCGTGGCGCTGGCCCTGGATCACGACCTGGGCGCCGGTGCCCGATTCGGGCTTGAGCAGCACCGGGTTCATGTGGACGCTGGGTTCCACTTTGGCGGCGCGGGCCTGCAACGCCTGGGCGCGGCCGATTTCGCCGCCATCGGCGGTGACGGCGGCGTTGTTCGACATGTTCTGGGGCTTGAAGGGCCGGACGTTCAGGCCGCGCCGGGTAAAGGCCCGGCACAGGCCCGCCGCGATCAGCGATTTACCGACATCGGAGCCGGTGCCCATCAGCATGATGGCGCGGGCGCTCACGGCGCCTCGCAAATGATATGGGCATAGGAGCCCATGACCTGGCCACGGCGCAGGCCCATGGGTGGAAGCGGGTGTCCGGCGGCGTCGGAGGCTTCGAACAGGCGGTCGGCCACGCCTTCGCTGGCAATCGTGGAATAATGGAATTCGTGGCCGCACAGGGGGGCGACCCAGGGGGCGCCGGGCAGCGGCGTCAGTTGCCGGTAGCCGAGATGCAGCTTGCGGCTGGCGAAGCTGGTGGTCAGCGGCAGCAGGCCCGCCATGGCATGGGACTGTCCGCCGGCGTCGATCAGGGCGTCGCCCAGAACCATGTAGCCACCGCATTCGCCATAGACGATGCCAGTGGCTTTGCGCAGGCCGCCGAGGAACGTGCCATTGGATGCCAGCCGTCCGGCATGGAGTTCCGGATAGCCGCCCGGCAGAAACACCGCATCGGCCCCGGGGATCGGAGCCTCGTCGGCCAGTGGCGAGAAGAAAGACAGGCTGGCGCCGGCCCTTTGCCAATGGTGCAGCAGGTGTGGATAGGCAAAGGCGAAGGCCCGGTCGCGGGCAATGGCGATACTCTGGCCGAGCGGCGGCAATGAGTCTCGAATTACTGATTCGTCAGGAACTTGCGTTGCAATTTCGAGAATCTTGTCAAGAACTGTTTCACGTGCAACGGCTGAAGCGGCGTCTGCGATGAAGTGCTCAAGCTGTTGATTTTCTTCAGCCTGAACCAATCCGAGGTGGCGCGATGGCAGAACCAGTGAGTCGTCATGCCGCAGGCTGCCGATGACGCGTTTTCCCACTGCTTCGCGCAGCATGGCGTCGTGGCGGTCACTGGCGACACGGTTGAGGATGACGCCCGCCAGCTTGAGGCTGAGCTTGTAACGGGCAAAGCCATGGACCAGGGCGGCCACTGATTGCCCCTGGTGGCGGGCGTCGACAGTGAGGATCACCGGCAGTCCAAGGTCCATGGCGAGGTCGGCGGTCGAGCCCCTGGCGCCATGGGGGCCATCGAAAAGGCCCATGACGCCTTCGATCACCACGACGTCGGCATCATGCGCCAGATCGGCCAGCAGCGAGGCGGTCAACCCATGGCCCATGGCCCAGGGGTCGAGATTGAAACAGGGCCGTCCGCTTGCCGCCTCATGGAAGCGCCCGTCGATATAATCTGGTCCAACCTTGGCCGAAGCAACCCGCAGGCCACGGTCGCGCAAAGCCCGCAGCAAGCCAAGGGTGACGACGGTCTTGCCGCTTCCCGAGGATGGTGCGGCGACGACGATGGCCCTAGCCAATGGGGTTCTCCCGCAAGGCGCCCTTGTACCAGTCGAGAACGCCGCGCCAGTCGGAGGCATGGCCCACCACGACGATGGCAGGCGTTGGCGGCGCCTGTGCCGCGATGAAGTCCGCAGCACCACCAAGCGTGGTCGAGGCCACCTGCTGCTCGCTGGTCGAGGCGTTGGAGAGGATGGTAACGGGATCATCCGCCAGCCTGCCGCCGGCCATCAGCGCTATGGCGATCTCACCCAGATGCTTCACCGCCATATACATGATGATGACGGGGGAGGCCTTGGCGACGGCGTCCCAGTTGACGTTGGCGGGCATGTTGCCGCTGGCATCGTGGCCGGTGAGGAAGATCACCGAATGGTTGGTATCGCGGTGGGTGGCGGGCATCCCGGCATAGGCCAGGCCACCGATCCCGGCGGTGATGCCCGGCACGATGCGGAAGGGCACTCCGGCGCCAGCGAGATGCTGACACTCCTCGCCGCCACGGCCAAACATGAAGGGATCGCCGCCCTTCAGCCGCAGCACACGCTTTCCAGCCTGCGCCAGCTCAATCAGCCTGAGGGAAATGTCGCGCTGGACGGGCGAGGGCTTGCCGCCGCGCTTGCCGGCAAACTCCATTTCGGCACCACTTTTCACCCAGCGCAGGATGCCGGGATTGACCAAAGCGTCATAAACCACCACATCGCAGTGCTGCAGGGCGTGGTAGCAGAGCAGCGACAGGAGGCCGGGGGCGCCGGGACCAGCACCGGCCAGCCACACCCAGCCCGGCTCGAAGGCCGGAAACGGCTCGGCGTCCAGCCTGGCGAAACCCTGGTGCAATTTCGATGGTTCAAGCGTCATTGGAGCCTTATAGCTTGGGGCCATGCGGATAGAGAAGCCCGAAGGCGAATTAAGACGCGGCTGGACGACGGGTGCATGCGCAACGGCGGCGGTGAAGGCGGCATTTGCGGCATTGAAGACCGGGGTTTTCCCCGATCCAGTGACGATCACTCTTCCCAAAGGCGAAACCCCGAGTTTTCCGCTGGCGCTGGAAGAGCGCGGTGAAGGCTGGGCCAGGGCGGGAATCATCAAGGACGCCGGAGACGATCCCGATGTCACCCACGGCTGCATGGTCATTGCCACGCTGCGTAAAGGAGGCCAAGGCATTCGCTTCAAGGCGGGGAACGGTGTGGGAATGGTGACCCGCGCCGGTCTGCCCATTGCGCCCGGTGAGCCGGCCATCAATCCGGTGCCGCGGCAGATGATGGCGGCAGTCATCGCCGAACTGGGCGGTGGCGATGTCGAGATCGAGATATCCATTCCCAATGGTGAAGAACTGGCGGCCAAGACCTGGAATCCGCGGCTCGGCATCGTTGGCGGGCTTTCCATTCTGGGCACCACCGGAATTGTGCACCCGTTTTCCTGCGCGGCATGGATCGCCTCCATCCACCGTGGCGTGGACGTGGCCCGCGCCATGGGCTTGCGGCATGTGGCAGGCTGTACTGGATCGACATCCGAGGATGCGGTCAGGGCGCATTACGGCTTGCCGCTCGAAGCCATGCTCGACATGGGCGACTTTGCCGGGGGCCTGCTGAAATATCTGCGCGATCATCCGGTGGCAAGGGTCACTATCGGCGGCGGCTTTGGCAAGATGGTGAAGCTGGCGCAGGGGGCGCTCGATCTGCATTCGGGGCGCAGCCAGGTCGATATGGCGTGGCTGGCGGATCTGGCGCCGGAACTCGACCGGACGGCAATGCTGGCCGCCAACACCAGTCAACAGGTGCTGGAAATGAGCGAGGGGCTTGAACTTGCCAACAAGGTGGCGCGGGCGGCGCTGCTGAGTGTGAACGGCGTGCTGCGTGGTGCTCCGGTGGCCGCCGACATAATGGTGGTGGGCCGTGACGGTTCGATCATCGGCCATGCCTCCTAGGCGCGTTCTCATCATCGGCGGCACCGGCGAGGCGCGACGGCTTGCGGACACTCTTTCTCAGGCGGGCTTTGCCGCTGTCACGTCGCTGGCTGGTGTCACCAGTTCGCCGCTCATGCCAACAGGCGAAGTCCGCCAAGGCGGGTTCGGCGGCGTCGAGGGGCTTGTCGCCTATCTGCGTACCGGAAACATTGCGGCCGTCATTGATGCATCACATCCGTTCGCGGTGCGGATTTCGCAACATGCCCATCAGGCCGCGGCGGCGGCCGGGCTGCCTTATCTGCGGCTGGAACGGCTGGCCTGGGAACCGCAAGCCGGCGACAGGTGGATTGAAGCTGGCAGTATTGCCGAGGCGGCGGCCGCGTTGCCGTCCGGCGCCAGGGCGCTGGTCACCATCGGCCGCAAGGACATCGCGGCATTTTTTGAACGCCCGGATATTGGCGGTGTGGCGCGCATGATCGAAGCGCCGCTGGCCAATGTGCCCGACGGCTGGGAGATTATGCGGGCAAGACCACCATTCACGCTGCAAAGTGAAATGGGTCTCCTGCGCTGGCACGTCATTTCGCATGTGGTGAGCAAGAATGCGGGTGGCGAAGACACTTATGCGAAGATTGCCGCCGCGCGTGAAACAAAGATTCCCGTGGTGATGTTGAAACGGCCCGCCAAGCCTGCCGCCGTGATGCTGGTCTCGCCCGAATTGCTGCTTGGCGAACTGCGCAAGTTGCTTTCCACTTGACCGCTCCGCCGTTTCCCGCTTGTCTGCTGACAGCGGGGTGACAATCGTTACAAGATCATCCCCAGGGAGCAAACCAACGCGAACAGCGGGTCGGGACAGGGGAACGCCGGGGGCGATGCATTGCCGTCGCATCTCCAATTTCTTCCTCTTCTGATGCCGCACAGTTGAGAAAGAGGTACGTCAATGAAAAGCAAAGTTCTCGCATGGGTTTTCGGTGCCGCTGTCAGCGCCTTCGCCGTGTCTGCCGCATTCGCCGGAACACTTGACGACGTGAAGCAAAAGGGTTTCCTGCAATGTGGCGTGAGCCAGGGCCTTCCGGGCTTCTCGAACCCTGATTCGAACAACAATTGGACCGGCATGGACGTGGACTTCTGCCGCGCCGTCGCCGCTGCCATCTTCAACGATCCGCAGAAGGTGAAGTTCTCGCCGCTGAACTCCAAGGAGCGCTTCACGGCGCTGCAATCGGGCGAAGTCGATTTGCTGTCGCGCAATACCACCTGGACGATGAGCCGCGATACCTCACTCGGCCTCAAGTTCGCCGGCACGATGTATTATGACGGCCAGGGCTTCATGGTGAAGAAGTCGCTCGGCGTCGAAACGGCGATGAAGCTTGATGGCGCCACGGTGTGCACCGCCACCGGCACCACGACGGAACTGAACCTCGCCGACTATTTCAAAGCCAACAACATGAAGTATCAGGTTGTTGCCATGGAGAATGACGACGAAGTGCGCGGCGCCTACGAAGCTGGCCGTTGCGACATCTTCACCACCGACCAGTCCGGCCTCTACGCCGAACGCCTGGCGCTGAAGAATCCCGAAGA
Organism: Aestuariivirga sp.; assembly: GCA_046594125.1. Lineage (GTDB taxonomy): Bacteria > Pseudomonadota > Alphaproteobacteria > Rhizobiales > Aestuariivirgaceae > Aestuariivirga. Next base: position 211 of record JBKJQD010000205.1, on the reverse strand, counting down.
GCATGTGGTTCTGCCGGAAATCATTTCGAAGGAACCGCTGGGACCGCTGGTGCGCCAGGGCGACGATGCCTGGTTCAACGTCGTGAAGTGGACCTATTTCGCGCTGCTCACCGCTGAGGAATTCGGCATCACGCAGGCGAATGTCGAAGACATGGCGAAGTCCTCCACCAATCCTGAAATCAAGCGCATCCTCGGCATCAAGAACGAGGAC
>JBKJQD010000119.1:0-4745 GCA_046594125.1 Aestuariivirga sp. | reverse complement strand
TGGCGGCTGGGACAATCTCCTGGCCATCATCCCCGGCGGCGCCTCGGTGCCGCTGCTGCCGGCCGGGCAGTGCAACGACCTGTTGATGGATTTCGTCACGCTGCGGAATCTGAAATCCGGTCTCGGCACCGCCGCCGTGATTGTGATGGACAAGTCGACCGACCTGATCCGGGCGATCGCGCGGATTGCCTATTTTTACAAGCACGAGAGCTGTGGCCAGTGCACGCCGTGCCGCGAGGGCACCGGCTGGATGTGGCGGGTGCTGACGCGCATGGCCGAGGGCCGTGCTGAAAAGCGCGAGATCGACATGCTGCTCGATGTCACAAAACAGGTCGAGGGCCACACCATCTGCGCCCTTGGCGATGCCGCCGCCTGGCCGATCCAGGGCCTCATCGCCCATTTCCGCCATGTCATCGAAGAGCGCATTGATCAATATGCCGCCAACCCCGATCACGGCGGTGCTGTTACCCGCATCGCGGCGGAGTAAGCGATGTTTCTGGGGGCAGAACGCAACATCGGTTTGGCATCGGCGGCCATCGTTGCGCTGGCTTGCGCGGCACCCGGTCACGCCAGCGGGATCGAGGATATGCTTGGCCGCTGGGGCGGCAATGATTCCGCCTATGACTGCAATGCCGAGGCCGGGACCGAGACGCAATATGTCGAGGTCGAAAAGGCCGATGCCGGATTCTACGTCGGCGCTTATGTCTGGGGCTGCACCGTCAAGGCGCCGCTGGACGTGGGCGGCATGATCGGCGGTGATGCCTCCTGTGCCAGCGAAGGAGACGGTGGAACCGTCGTCTCACATATCGAACTGGGATTGACCAAGGATGGCCAGCTCCGGCTGGTCGATGAATCAGGTGAGAATGTCCTCAACCGCTGTGCAGCGGCGAATTGAGCGGCGGGATGAGCGAGCAAGCGAATGCCTAAAGTCAAGATCGACGGCCTGGAAATCGAAGTCGAGAACGGCACGACGCTGCTGCAGGCCTGCGAGATGGCCGGCGCCGAAGTGCCGGTCTTCTGCTACCACGAGCGCCTGTCGATTGCTGGCAATTGCCGCATGTGTCTGGTCGAGGTGAAGGGCGGGCCGCCCAAGCCGCAAGCCTCCTGCGCCATGTCGGTGAACGACCTGCGTCCCGGTCCCAATGGCGAGACGCCGGAAGTCTTCACCAAGACACCGATGGTGAAGAAGGCCCGCGAGGGCGTCATGGAGTTCCTGCTCATCAACCATCCGCTCGATTGCCCGATCTGCGACCAGGGTGGCGAGTGCGATTTGCAGGACCAGGCCATGGCCTATGGCATTTCCAAGAACCGCTACTACGAGAACAAGCGGGCGGTGGAAGACAAGTATCTTGGCCCCCTGGTCAAGACCGAGATGACCCGCTGCATCCAGTGTACGCGCTGCGTGCGCTTCACCACCGAAGTGGGCGGCATCGAGGAGATGGGCGCCACCGGCCGCGGCGAAGACATGGAAATCACCACCTATCTCGACAAGGCGATCTCCTCTGAATTGCAGGGCAACATCATCGACCTTTGCCCGGTGGGTGCTTTGACGTCGAAACCCTATGAGTTCAAGGCCAGGCCCTGGGAACTGCGCAAGACCGAAACCATCGATGCCATGGATGCACTTGGCTCGGCGATCCGCGTCGATGCGCGCGGCCGCGAAGTGATGCGCATTCTGCCGCGCACCCATGACGACGTGAACGAGGAATGGATTTCCGACAAGACGCGCTTCGTGTGGGACGGCCTCAAGACCCAGCGCCTCGACCGGCCCTATGTGCGCGAGTTCGGCAAGCTGCGCGCTGCCACCTGGCCCGAAGCCTTCCTGCGCATCGCCCAGAAGGTGAAGGCCACGAAACCGGAGCGCATCGGCATTATCCTCGGCGATCTGGTTGGCGCTGAGGAGGCCTTCTCGCTTCGTCAGTTGGCGGAGCAATTGGGCATCAAGAACATCGATTGCCGCCAGGATGGGACAACGCTTGGCGAATTGGGCGGGCGCGGCGCCTATCTTTTCAACTCCGGCATTGCGGCAATTGACGAAGCCGACGCCATCATGCTGATCGGCAGCAATCCGCGGCTTGAAGCCCCGGTGCTGAATGCCCGCATCCGCAAGCGCTACCTGAAGGGCGGCTGCATGATCGGTGTCATCGGCGAGAAAGCCGATCTCACCTATCCCTACACTTACGTTGGTGCTGGTCCCGAGACGCTGGCCAAATTCGAAGTTCATGAACCCGCCAAAGCACAGAAGCCGATGTTCATCATCGGGCAGGGGGCATTGGCGCGTCCTGACGGTGCTGCCGTGCTGGCCTCTGCCTACAAGGCGGCGATTTCATTGGGCGTCATCAAGGATGACTGGAACGGCTTCAACGTGTTGCACACGGCAGCGGGCCGGGTGGGAGCGCTTGACGTTTGCGCGCTGCCGGCCAAGGACGGCGGCAAGACCACCGGTGAAATGCTGGCCTCAGCCAGGGCCGGCGGCCTCGATCTGCTGTTCCTGCTGGGTGCTGATGAAATCGATACGAAGAACCTCGGAAGCACCTTCGTCGTTTATCAGGGCACCCATGGTGATGCCGGTGCCCATCGCGCCGATGTCATTTTGCCGGGCGCTGCTTATACCGAAAAGTCAGTAACTTATGTGAACACCGAAGGCCGCCCGCAGATGACGGCCAGGGCCTCCTTTCCGCCGGGCGAGGCGCGCGAGGACTGGGCCATTCTGCGCGCCCTGTCGGATCAGCTGGGCGCCACCCTGCCGTGGAACAATCTCGATGAACTGCGTGGCGCCATGTACAAGATTGCCCCGCAGTTGATGCGGCTTGACCAGCGCGAAGCAGCCGGCGTCGCGGCGATGGCCGCTGTGGCCCAAGGTGCCGGCACCATGTCAGGCGATGTCTTCCGTTCGCCGGTTACGGACTTTTACATGACCAACCCGATTGCCCGCGCCTCGAAAACCATGGCCGAATGTTCCGCGCTTAAGAACGTCAGCAAGCTCAAGGCGGCGGAGTGAGTTCATGATGGAAATGATACTCACCGTTGGCCTGATCCTGCTGCAAAGTGTGGCGCTGATCGTCGCCCTGCTGATCACTGTCGCCTATCTCATTCTCATGGACCGCAAGGTCTGGGCCGCCGTGCAGATGCGCCGCGGACCCAATGTGGTGGGTCCCTGGGGCCTGCTGCAGTCTTTCGCTGACCTGATGAAATTCGCCTTCAAGGAAGTGATCATTCCCGATGGCGCCAACAAGGGCGTCTTCGTCATTGCCCCCATCGTGACCGCCACATTGGCGATTGCCGCCTGGGCCGTGGTGCCGCTGGCCGAAGGCTGGGCCATCGCCGACATCAACGTCGGCGTTCTTTATCTTTTCGCGCTGTCGTCGCTCGGTGTCTATGGCATCATCATGGGCGGCTGGGCGTCCAACTCGAAGTATCCCTTCCTCTCGGCTCTGCGCTCGGCGGCCCAGATGGTGTCCTATGAAGTGTCGATCGGCTTCGTCATCGTCACGGTTCTTCTGTGCGCCGGATCGCTCAACCTGACCGATATCGTGCATTCGCAGAAGGACGGCCTCGGCACCATGCTGGGCCTGCCCAATTCCTTCCTCGACTGGTATTTCATTCCGCTGTTCCCGATGTTCATCGTGTTCTTCGTCTCGGCACTGGCGGAAACCAACCGCCCGCCCTTCGATCTCGTCGAGGCCGAGTCGGAACTGGTGGCGGGTTTCATGGTGGAATATTCCTCGACACCTTATCTGCTCTTCATGCTCGGCGAATACGTGGCCATCACCCTGATGTGCGCCATGACCACCATCCTGTTTTTGGGCGGCTGGCTGCCGATCATCGACATTCCGCCGTTAAGCTGGGTCCCGGGCGTCGTGTGGTTCTTGATCAAGCTGCTGCTGGTGTTCTTCATGTTCGCCATGACCAAGGCCATTGTGCCGCGCTACCGCTATGACCAGTTGATGCGCTTGGGCTGGAAAGTCTTCCTGCCTCTGTCATTGGCCTGGGTGGCGCTGACGGCGGCTGTCCTCGTGGCCTTCGGGTGGGCGCCATGAGTTTCTACAGCCTCATCGGGGCGATAGTCTTTCTTGTGATAGGCGTTGTTGAACTCGCCGTGGTCAACCGCGCGCTTTATCCCGTGCTGCGCTGGCGCCATGAGCAGGCCAAGCTGACCCAATCCCAGGGCATCGAGCCGAACCGCATCATGGCGCTGGTGAAAATCCAGAGTCTCATCGTCCTGCCGCTGCTGGGGCTGTTTCTCGGTGACCGCATGAAATTCATATTTGGGTGAACCGCACATGAAAGTTGCACAAGCCGCCCGGTCACTGTTCCTGAAGGAGTTCGCCTCCGCCACCGTCATGGCGATGCGTTATTTCTTCGCGCCCAAGGCGACCATCAACTATCCCAACGAGAAGGGGCCGCTGTCTCCACGCTTCCGCGGCGAGCTTGCGCTACGGCGCTATCCCAACGGCGAGGAACGCTGCATCGCCTGCAAGCTGTGCGAGGCGATCTGCCCGGCCCAGGCCATCACCATCGAGGCGGGGCCGCGGCGCAACGACGGCGTCAGGCGCACCACCCGCTACGACATCGACATGATGAAATGCATCTACTGCGGTTTCTGTCAGGAGGCCTGCCCGGTCGACGCCATCGTCCTGGGACCGAATTTCGAGTTTGCGACCGAGACACCCGAGGAGCTCTACTACGACAAGGAACGCCTGCTCGCAAACGGCGACCGCTGGGAACGCGAGATCGCGCGCAAC
>JBKJQD010000346.1:0-6369 GCA_046594125.1 Aestuariivirga sp. | reverse complement strand
CGAAAAATTTGCCTTTGGAGAAATCGATGGAGTTGCAGTGCAGGGTTTCGTCCTGCGCAATGGCAACGGCTACATGGCCAAGCTCATCACCTACGGCGCCAGGCTCACCGAGTTTCATATGCCGGACCGAAACGGCAAGCCCGCTGACATTGTTCTCGGCTTCGATGATCTCGCCTCCTATATCGGGACCAACACCTATTTCGGCGCAACCTGTGGCCGCTATGGCAACCGTATCCGCAATGGCCGGTTCAGGCTTGATGGCAGGTGGGTGCAGGTGGACTGTAACGAAGGCCCCAATCATCTGCATGGCGGACGCCTGGGCTTTGACCGCAAGATCTGGTCGGCCGAGACCGGCGAAGCCGACAACGCGGTTATCTTCACCATGGTCTCACCAGATGGCGACCAGGGCTTTCCCGGCACTGTGCATCTCAGCGTCACCTATCGCCTCAGCGATGACAATGTCCTCGACATCCGCATGCGCGGCACCACCGACCGGACCACCGTCCTCAATGCCGTGCATCACACCTATTGGAACCTGGCTGGACAGGGGTCCGGTGACGTGCGGAACCAGATGTTGAAGCTCCATGCCAACTTCTACACACCCGTCGATGCCGAACTGATCACCACCGGCGAAATTCTTAAAGTGACAGGCACCGCCTTCGATTTCACCAGTCCCAAGGCTATTGGCGCCGACATTGAAAGCCTCAATGACGTTGGCACCGGCAACCTGGTTGGCGGCGGCTATGATCACAACTGGTGCCTGGACGGCACTGGCCAGACCATGCACCCCTGCGCGCGCGCCGTCGATCCGGCGTCCGGACGCGGCTTCACGCTCGAAACCAGCGAGCCCGGTGTCCAGCTCTACACCGGCGGCTACCTCGACAGCAGCGTCATCGGCAAACGTGGCCTGCCCTATTGCCGCTTTGCCGGATATACCTTCGAGACACAGAAATTCCCCAACGCCCCAAATTTCGCCCATTTCGCATCAAGCACCGTCACACCGGACGATGCTTACGACCACCGCATGGTGTTTCGCTTCTTCACGGAATGAGAACCTGGCTTCAATAAATGTCCGGCTCCCCGGCGCTGGCGCCGAAGGCGGTGAGCAGGAAATCAAAGTCGCAGCCGGTATCGGCCTGTCCGATGTGCTTGGCGAACATCCAGCCGTAGCCGCGCCCCGCCTTGGGTGCCGGCGCCACCCACAAGGCCTTGCGCCGCGCCAGTTCGGCGTCGTCCACCAGCATGTCGATGCGGCGGCGCGGAACGTCGAGACTGACGATATCGCCATTGCGCAATAGTGCCAGCGGCCCGCCGATGAAGGACTCCGGCGCCACATGCAGCACGCAGGCGCCATAGCTCGTGCCGCTCATGCGCGCGTCCGACAGGCGGACCATGTCGCGATGGCCCTTCTTGAGCAGTGCCTTGGGCATGGGAATCATGCCCCACTCCGGCATGCCGGGTCCGCCCTGCGGTCCGGCATTGCGCAGCACCAGCACATGCTCCGGCGTGATGTCGAGGTTGTCGTCATCGATTGCCACCTTGAGTTCAGGATAGCTGTCGAACACCATCGCCGGACCCTGGTGAACGTGAAACTTCGGATCACACGCCGCGGGCTTTATCACCGCACCCGATGGCGCGAGATTGCCGGTCAGCAGCGCCAGCGAGCCCTCGTGATAAACCGGATTGCTCAGTGGGCGGATGACATCGTCGTTGTAAACCTCGGCACCAGCGAGGCCCTCGCCCAGGGTCTGCCCCGTCACCGTGATGGCGTCGCGGTGCAGCTTGCCGCCCAGCCGCTCCATCAATGCCCGCAAGCCGCCGGCATAATAGAAGTCCTCCATCAGATAGGTTTTGCCCGACGGCCGGATATTGGCGATCACCGGCGTCGTGCGGCTTTTGGCATCGAGGTCGGCAAGCGACAGATCAATTCCGGCGCGCCGCGCCATGGCGATCAGGTGGATCACCGCATTGGTGGAACAGCCCGTCGCCATGGCAACCGTCACGGCGTTCTCCACCGACTTCGCCGTGATGATCTTGTTGGGCGTCAGGTCTTCCCACACCATGTCGACGATGCGGCGGCCACAGGCCGCACTCATGCGCTGGTGATTGGCGTCAGCGGCGGGAATTGAACTGGCACCCGGCAGGCACAGGCCCATGGCCTCGGCGATGGCCGTCATGGTGCTGGCCGTACCCATGGTCATGCAATGGCCGTAGGAGCGGGCAATGCCGCCCTCCACACCGGCCCATTGTTCCGCCGTGATGGTACCAGCCCGGCGCTCGTCCCAATACTTGAAAGCATCCGAGCCTGAGCCCAGCGCTTCGCCCTTGTAGTTACCGCGCAGCATCGGACCGGCGGGCAGATAGATCATCGGATAACCAGCCGACACCGCTCCCATGACCAGACCTGGCGTGGTCTTGTCGCAGCCGCCCATCAGCACCGCCCCATCCACCGGATGCGAGCGCAGCAGTTCCTCCGCCTCCATCGCCAGCATGTTGCGATAGAGCATGGTGGTGGGCTTCACATAGGTCTCGGACAGCGACAGTGCTGGCAACTCGAGCGGAAAGCCGCCGGCCTGATAGATGCCTTTTTTCACTTCCTCGGCGCGCTGACGGAAATGCACATGGCAGGGATTGGCGTCGGACCATGTGTTGAGAATGGCGATGACAGGCTTGCCCTGCCAGTCGGCGGGGGCCAGTCCCATCTGCATGGCCCGCGAGCGATGCCCGAAAGAGCGGAAGTCATCGGGCGCAAACCATCTGGCACTGCGCAACTGTTCATAGGTCTTGCGGCTCATCGTCATCCTCCACAACACTCCGCAATATACACGCCCAGGCTTTGATGCCAAAAATTTTTGCACTGCAAAAAAATGCGTCACCATCCCGGCAACCAAATTGCCCGGTCCCACCGCAGCTATTGGCCAAAACAGCGCAATATCAGCAACTTATGAGATTGTTAAGTTACCGTTAACGACTGGCACGCCTCTTGCGACGCGGTTGCGGCGCACAACAAACCGCCAGGAGAAACGCATGTTGAACAGACGAAAATTGCTTAAAACCGGTGCAGCTTTGGGGATGATGCAGGGGCTGGGGCTGGGCTTCACCGCCGCATTCGCCGAAGACACTATCAAGATCGGCATCCTGCATTCCCTGTCCGGCACCATGGCCATCAGCGAGACGACGCTGAAGGATGTCATGCTGATGCTGATCGAGGATCAGAACAAGAAGGGCGGACTGCTCGGCAAGAAGCTTGAGGCCGTCGTCGTCGATCCGGCGTCCAACTGGCCGCTCTTCGCGGAAAAGGCCCGCCAGCTTGTTCAGGTCGACAAATGCGCTGCGGTCTTTGGCTGCTGGACCAGCGTGTCGCGCAAGTCGGTTCTGCCCGTCTTCGAAGAACTGAACGGCCTGCTGTTCTATCCCGTGCAATATGAGGGCGAGGAAAGCTCGAAGAACGTCTTCTACACCGGTGCAGCACCGAACCAGCAAGCCATCCCCGCCGTCGATTATCTGGCGGGCCTTGGCATTCAGCGCTGGGTGCTGGCTGGCACCGACTATGTCTATCCGCGCACCACCAACAAGATCCTCGAAACCTATCTCAAGTCCAAGGGTGTCGCCGAAGCCGACATCATGATCAACTACACGCCGTTTGGACACGCCGACTGGCAATCGATCGTCTCGGACGTCAAGAAGTTCGGCTCAGCCGGCAAGAAGACGGCGGTGGTTTCCACCATCAACGGTGACGCCAACGTCCCCTTCTACAAGGAACTCGCGGCCCAAGGCGTTGCGGCGACCGACATTCCGGTCATCGCCTTCTCGGTTGGCGAAGAAGAGCTGGCCGGCATCGACACCGGACCGCTGGTCGGCCATCTCGCCGCATGGAATTATTTCATGTCGGTCGAAGATCCGTCCAACGCCGCCTTTATCAAGGAATGGCAAACCTACACCAAAAACCCGAAGCGTGTGTCCAACGATCCCATGGAAGCCCACTACATCGGCTTCAACATGTGGGTGAAGGCCGTCGAGAAGGCCGGCACCACCGATACCGATGCGGTGGCCGATGCCATTATCGGCGTCGCGGTGCCCAACCTCACCGGCGCCTACGCGACGATGATGCCCAACCACCACATCACCAAACCGGTGCTGATCGGCGAAATTCAGGAGACCGGACAGTTCGAAATCGTCTGGCAAACTCCGGGGCTGGTGGCCGGTGACGAGTGGTCGGACTTCCTGCCCGGCTCCAAGGACCTGATCTCCGATTGGCGCAAGCCCATGTCCTGCGGCAACTTCAATGTCGCAACCGGCAAATGCGGCGGCGCTACTTAAGTTAGTGTGGAATGACACGAAATTTCCCCTTACTTCACCCTCCCCACAAGGGGGAGGGGGAAAATGGGTCACTCTCAACTCATTCCACCTTCGACATACCCCTCCAGGCCCGGTGGCGCGCAGCCACCGGGCCATTTCAGGCATGCATGAGGTCGTAATGGCGCTCTGGCGTATTTTCCTGCTCGTGGCGATGATCGGCTTCTTCGGCCAGTCCGCATGGGCAGCCGATCTCGCGAGCCTGGTGAATGCGCTGGGACAGGGCGGCTTTCCGGCGCGCGAGAAGGCCATCACCGATCTCGCGGCAACCGGTGACCCCAAGGCCGTAGCTCCCCTCGAAGCTCTCGGCAAAGGCGATCTCTACCTGCGCAAGGCCGATGGCACCGTGCTGATCGCAAAGCTGTCGGGCGCGGTCTATCTTCTTGCCGATCCCCTGACCGCCGCCGACGCGGGTCAGGCGCAGAAGGCCGAGATCGACAAGATCAAGATCAACAATTCCCTGCGCCGGACGCTTGCCGCCGTGCTGGGCGGACTGACGCTCTTCAACGCCGATCCCGATATCCGCAAACAGGCAGCCCTTGCCATTCTGAAATCCGGCGACCCCGCTCTCATTGACACGCTCGCCACGGCCATCGCCCAAGAACCCGATGCCGCCGTAAAAGCCATCATGGAGACGGCCCGCGCCTCAGGCATTCTGAACAGCGGCATGGCCCAGTCCGAGAAGCTCGCCGCCATTGCGACGCTTGGCAAACGCACTGATCGCGACACCGCCGCCCTGCTCACCAGTTTTGCCAACAAGAACGAGGGCGCGCTGCGCAATGCCGCACTTGAAGCCGCACAGCGCATCGAAAGCGGCCTGGCGCTGTGGGACACCATGCAGAATCTCTGGTACGGGCTGTCACTGGGCTCGGTCCTGTTGCTCGCCGCCATCGGGCTGGCCATCACCTTCGGTGTCATGGGCGTCATCAACATGGCCCATGGCGAAATGGTGATGATCGGCGCTTATACAGCCGTTGTCGTACAGTGGGCGATTGCCAGCATTCTACCGGCCGCCAGTCCCTATGCCCTGTTGGCCGCGGTTCCGGCGGCGTTTCTGGTGGCCGGCCTTGGCGGTGTCATCATCGAACGCGGCGTGATCCGTCATCTCTATGGCCGCCCGCTGGAAACGCTGCTGGCAACCTGGGGCATATCACTGGTGTTGCAACAGGCGGTGCGCTCGATCTTCGGGCCGACCAATCAGGAAGTCTCGGTGCCGCCATGGCTGGCTGGCTCCTTCACCGTCGTCGACGGCCTTTCGCTCACCATGAACCGCATGGCGATCGTGATTTTTTCCGGCCTCGTCTTCATCGGTCTCACCCTGCTGATCCGCAAGACGCCGTTCGGCCTGCAGATGCGGGCCGTCACCCAGAACCGCGCCATGGCGAATTCCGTCGGCATCCGTTCGGGCTACGTCGATGCCATGACCTTCGGTCTTGGCTCGGGGATCGCCGGCATTGCCGGTGTTGCCCTGTCGCAGATTGACAATGTCAGCCCCAATCTCGGCCAATCCTACATCATCGACTCGTTCCTCGTCGTGGTTTTTGGCGGTGTCGGCAATCTGTGGGGCACTTTGCTTGGCGCCCTGTCACTCGGCATCGCCAACAAGTTTCTCGAACCTTTCGCTGGTGCGGTGCTCGGCAAGATCCTCATTCTCGTGGCGGTGATCCTGTTCATCCAGAAACGCCCGCGTGGCCTCTTCGCGCTCAAGGGCCGTGCGGTCGAAGCATGAGGCAGCGCCCCTTCATTACATCGGCATTGCTTGGCCGCGGCGGCACGGTCTTCTTCATTTGCCTTCTGGCGATCAGTGCCGTGGTGCCATTGCTCAATCTCTTCACCGGCCCGGCTTCGCCATTCCATGTGCCGACCTATGCCGTGTCGCTCGGCGGCAAGTATCTCTGCTATGCCATGCTGGCCATGGCGCTTGATCTGGTCTGGGGTTATTGCGGCATCCTCAGCCTGGGTCACGGCGCCTTTTTCGCGCTGGGCGGTTACGCCATGGGCATGTATCTCATG
>JBKJQD010000370.1:0-3459 GCA_046594125.1 Aestuariivirga sp. | reverse complement strand
TCGAACCCGTGTTACCGCCGTGAGAGGGCGACGTCCTAACCGCTAGACGAAGGGGCCGCTGGCAAGCGAGCGGGCTCGTATGTGAGGCCAAGCGGCGATCGTCAACTTCCGCCGCGCCACCGCCCGAAACGCTCAGCCGGGATTGTCGGCGCCATTGTCCGAATCGCTGTTGACCACGACATGCTCGGGGGTGTTCGTCCCCGGCACCGGCATTCCGCTCGACACTTGGCCGGTCGGCGCCTCATTCGACGCATTGGCGGCGGTTACGGCCGAGTCATTGGTAGCGGCGCCAGGCACAGCGGCCGATTCATTAGCCGGGACCTGCTGCTCGCTGCCGTCGGAGCGGCTGCAGCCACTTGTTGCGAACAAGGCCGCTGCCAGCGTGGCTATTTGGACAGTCGATCGCATGCTCTATTCCTTTCGATGGTATTGATTTCAGAGGCGCTTGAGGATCGCCTTCATCTGGTCGATCTGGGATGTTTGGGAACTCTCGATCGTGCCGCAAAGCCGCTTGACCTCCGGATCGCTAAGAGACGCGCGCTCGCACATCAGCACCGCGCCCGAATGGTGGGGAATCATGGCGCGCAGGAACTGACTGTCCCCGACCAGCGCTTGCATGCGCATCCCGGCGAAGGCCAGCGCAAAGAGAAGCCCAAAGCCACTATAGAGGATCAGGTTCAGCCGCTTGTCGGTGAACATCGAGCCCATCATGGCGATCATCAAAATGGCCATTGCGCAGACCATCATCGCCGTCATGTAGACATTGTTGATGTTGTTATAGAGATCGGCTGAACGGTCGATCATCGTATACATTACGAAATACATGACGAGGCCGCTGGCCAGGAGGTTGGCGGCGAACATCAGATAGGGCGATTTGCCCATGTCCCTGTTCATTGCCATCTTGTCGTTTGTGCCGCTGTGCTTGGCGTGCTCGTTTTCCATGTCATTCCCCGTTCGTTGATTGGTGCGAAGCGGATCGCCTGGCTAGTCGGCGTGCGGCTTTGCCCCCTTGGCATGGCTATGACCCGATGGTTTCAGCTTTCCTGCCTCGTCCTTCCCCATCCCTGGCATCCCGGCCATGCCGGGCATGTCCTTCATCATTTCGTCGTGATCCGCCGGGGCGCTGGCGACCGTGGCCTTATATTGGTCGGGCGACAACTTCGGCAGCGCGCGAATGAACGCCACCATGTCCCAGATCAGTTTATCATCGTGGGTCTTCCCCCATGCCGGCATGGCGCTCAGCTTGATTCCATGCTTGATGATCCAGAACTGCTGCCGCGGCGAAAGGTCGGTGGTCTTGGCGAGTTCCGGAGCTGGCGGATAAAGCCCCTGGCTCATTTCGGACTTGTCCACACCGGGACCGAGATGGCAGCCGGTGCACATCTCCTGGTAGAGGCCGGCACCAGTCGAGATGCGCTTGGGGTTACTCAGATCTGGGGGAACTTTAATATCCCTTGAATGGTGCACGATGGCCCGGTCGCGCAGCATCTCGAGCGTTTTGTACACCACCGAATAGTGCGGGCTGTCCGCGCCGATATTATAGACCCCGGCATAAATGAAAACGCCGGCGAATCCGGCCAGGACGAGCAGTAGCACCAAGACGAACGCGGTGCTCGGCAAATGCCGGTGCAGGTCGAGGAAGCGCCCTTTGCGCGACGTATCTTCGCCGCTCATGTCAGCTTCCCTTCGGCTTGCGCGCGCTGCTGTGCATCACCACGATCTTCCACCGGCCGTTTTCCTTCCTGAGCACGCTGGTGGCGACTCCGAGCCGCTCGGCGATCTCGCCCTTGCGGGTCTCGACCCGATAGGTGTAGGTTTCGGTGGCCAGCGCAAGCGGGCCCTCGAAGCGGACATTGACCTTGTAATCGCGGAACTTGAAGGATTTGAACTCGCCTAGTTCGGGCCCGAGATGATGGGCGAGGTAATTGGCGTAGGTCCCCTCGGAGCCGCCGCTTTCGAAGATCATCGAATCCTTCGTGAACAGCCGCTCGGTTCCGCGCGAGTCGAGTCGTTCGATGGCGGCCACGTACGTGGCGAGCACGGATCGAACCGCGGCTGCTTTTTCGGCCCGTGCCGGCGGTGCGGCGGTCGCCGCCACACTAATCAGCGACGCGGCAAGCAATCCAAGTCCAAAGCGCATGCTTTCTCTCCCTCTGTTGTTCAGAACCATGTGCGCAGCCCGATGCTAAGCCGCAGGCCGCCCGGATCCTCGCCATCGGCGCGGACGAACCGCGCCGTGTCCCCTAGGGCGCGTTCGTAAACGAGTCCGACATAAGGGGCGAAGTTGGGCACGAACTGGTAGCGAAGCCGAATTCCGAGTTCGACCTTGGACAGGCCCGAGCCGACGCGCTCGCGGGGCATGTCCTGCAACGCAAAATCAAGCTCGGCGCGCGGCTGGAGCACGAGCTTTTGGGTGATGCGCATGTCGTGCTCGGCCTCGAACCGCGCCGTCAAGTCCCCCTTGTCGGACAGGAAAGCAGCGGCATCGACTTCGATCCAATAAGGGGCGAGGCCTTCGACACCAACGGCCAGCCGGCCCCGTGTCGTCGGTTCAGCGTCGAACCGCAGGCCGGTTTGCAGATTGAACCACGGATTGATCGCATGGCTCCACAGCGCCTGGAATTCCGCCTGCTCGGGCTTGGCTCCGTAATCGCCTTCGATCTCGGTCTTCAGCCACAGCTTGTCGATGTCGCCGCCGTACCACGCCTCGGCGTTGACGAAATAGCCATCACGGCCGTCCTTGATGCGGGTCTCGGCCTGGTCGACGAGCAGCTTCGCGACGCGCATCGCGCCATGCTCTTTGGTCAGCAGGAAAGCCCGCGACGGTTCCATCACTGCCCCGCCCCACACCGTGTCCGCTGCATTTTCCGGGCCGTGCAGCGCAGCTGGCGGCGGCGGCGCGAGCGGCGGCTCGGGCGCAGCCATATCCGCCATGTCATGACCCGCGTGCGGGTCGGCGGGCATTACCATACCCGGCATTTGCGACATGTCGTGACCGGCGTTCGGATCGGCCGGCGTGGTCATGCCGGGCATATCTGTCATGTCATGCTGATCGGGCGCTTTGGGGCTGGGCGCCGGCTTGATGGCCGCACCTTTAACTGTTTTCGCCGCCGACGCTTTTTTGGAAGCGGGCTTCTTGGCCGCCGCTTTCTTCTTCTGGTCCGTCGAGGCCTTCTTCGCCGGGACCTTTTTCGCCGGCATCGGCATGGACATTCCGGGCATGGTCATGCCCTGCATGTCGTGCCCCGAATGTTGCGCCAGCGCGGGAGTGGCGGTCAGGGCGGTTGCGGCCAGGAGGAGGATCAGGCGCTTCATGCCTGGTCTCCTTCAAGCGGGCGGATCTTGACGATCCGCATCATCCCCGCGTGCATGTGGTAGAGCAGGTGGCAGTGGAACGCCCTGACCGCCACTCCCGCGCTGGCGCAACATTCGGGGCACGACATGCAGGGCATGACCATG
>JBKJQD010000235.1:0-14353 GCA_046594125.1 Aestuariivirga sp. | reverse complement strand
CTCGCGGTGATCGGTGACAACGGCGCCGGCAAGTCGACCCTCATCAAGGCGATTTGCGGCGCCGTCATTCCCGACGAAGGCGAGATCAAGCTGGACGGAAAGACTCTACGCTTCAAGTCGCCGATGGAAGCGCGTGATGCCGGCATCGAGACGGTCTATCAGAATCTTGCCTTGTCGCCCGCCCTGTCGATCGCCGACAACATGTTCCTGGGGCGTGAAATCCGCAAACCTGGCATCGCCGGTTCGCTGTTCCGCATGCTTGATCGCTCGGTCATGGAAAAACGGGCTCGCGACAAATTGACCGAACTTGGCCTGATGACCATCCAGAATATCAGCCAGGCGGTGGAAACCCTGTCGGGCGGCCAGCGTCAGGGCGTGGCCGTGGCCCGCGCCGCCGCCTTCGGCACCAAGGTTCTCATCATGGACGAGCCCACCGCCGCACTGGGCGTCAAGGAATCGCGCCGGGTGCTCGAGCTCATCCTCGATGTCAAACGTCGCGGGCTGCCCATCGTTCTCATCTCACACAACATGCCGCATGTCTTCGAAGTGGCCGACCGCATCCACATCCACCGCCTCGGCAAGCGCCTCTGTGTCATCGATCCCAAGCAATTTACCATGTCGGACGCCGTCGCCTTCATGACCGGTGCGAAGCTCCCGCCCGCGGAACTTCTGGCGGCGTGAGCGCCATCAAGGCCATCGCCGGGACACTGCGCGCCAGGGCGGGTGATGCGCGGCGCTACATGGTGGCAATTGCCGGGGCTCCCGCCTCCGGCAAGTCAACGCTGTCGGCAAACTTGCGCGATGAACTCACCGCCATGGGCGTTCCCTCGGTCGTGGTGCCGATGGACGGCTTCCATTTCGATGACATCGTGCTGAACCAGCGCGGCCACCGCCCGCGCAAGGGGGCGCCCTTCACCTTCGATGTGGCGGGCTTCGAGTCGCTGCTGAAGCGCATCCGCGCGGGCGAGTCGGAAATCGCCATTCCAGTGTTTGACCGCAAGCTGGAATTGTCGCGCAACGCCGCCGGCATTGTCGATGACCAGGCGAAGGTGATCCTCATCGAGGGCAACTACCTTCTCCTCGACCAGGCCCCATGGAACCGCCTGCGCCCGCTGTTCGATTACACGGTGTTTCTCAGCGTACCGCTTGAAGAGCTTGAGCGCCGCCTCGTGCAGCGCTGGCTCGACCATGGCTTCGACATGGCCTATGCCACCAACTGGATCGCCTCGAATGACCTCCCAAACATAAAAGAAGTCATCGCCGACAGCGGCGGTGCGGATCTGACGATCTGAAACAGCCGAAGGGCATTGTCTGCCCCGATGAATTTCCAGGGGAAGATGGTGCTGCCAGGGGGAATCGAACCCACGACCTCTCCCTTACCAAGGGAGTGCTCTACCACTGAGCTACGGCAGCGTTCCGTTGAATGCGGGCGGACACATGCCACAGGTGGCGGGGCTTCGCAACCCTTGTCACTTGACGTGGTTCCGGGTGGCCGTAGAATTCCGCCCATGCGCAGCAAGAAAGACGCGGCCGAAGCCAGAAAACAGCGCTTGGCCAAGGCTTTGAAGGCCAATATCGCCCGGCGCAAGGGGCCAGCCAAGGCCAAGCCGCCGCCGCCCGGCCGCGCCAAGGATTAGCGGTTGCCGCAATTGGGCCATGTGTGCTTGTTACCGCCCAATCGAAGTGGGCGGAGGGGCCGGCAGTTGTCCGCTGATTCTCGGCTCCGGACTTTGCAGGGGGGACTGACACGACATGGACCGTATCCGTATTCGCGGCGGCAATCGCCTCAATGGCGCCATCCAGATTTCTGGCGCCAAGAATGCTGCCCTGCCGCTGATGATCGTGTCGCTGCTGACGCCCGAGACCCTGACCCTTTCCAACGTGCCGCGGCTGGCCGACGTGCGCCAATTGCAGCGCATCCTGCAGAACCATGGCGTCGATATCATGGTGGCGGGCAAGCGCCCCGGCCAGAACGGCCAGTTGGGCGATACCAAGCAACTCTCGGCCCGCACCATTGCCGATACGCTGGCGCCCT
This sequence comes from Aestuariivirga sp., assembly GCA_046594125.1. Lineage (GTDB taxonomy): Bacteria > Pseudomonadota > Alphaproteobacteria > Rhizobiales > Aestuariivirgaceae > Aestuariivirga. The sequence continues at coordinate 12,318 of JBKJQD010000235.1, read as the reverse complement.
ATGAGCTGGTGTCGAAGATGCGCGCCAGCTTCTGGGTGCTGGGGCCGCTGCTGGGGCGCTGTGGTGAGGCCAAGGTGTCGCTGCCCGGCGGCTGTGCCATCGGCACCAGGCCCGTCGACATGCATCTGATGGCCATGGAAAAGCTCGGCGCCGAGATCACCATCGAGGCGGGCTATGTGATCGCCACCGCGAGGCACGGTCTGAGGGGCGCCCGCATCGCCTTCGACAAGGTATCGGTGGGAGCAACCCATGCGGCCTTGATGGCCGCCGTACTGGCCCGTGGCGAAACCACCATCGAGAATGCCGCCACCGAGCCGGAGATCGGCGACGTCGCCGAATGCCTGGTCAAGATGGGTGCGAAGATCGATGGCATCCATACCAGGACGCTGCGCATCGAGGGCGTCTCCAGTCTGCATGGCGCCGAACACAGCGTCATCCCCGACCGTATCGAGGCGGGAACCTATGCCATGTGCGCTGCCATGGCGGGTGGCGATGTCACCCTCAGGGGCGCCAATGCCGGGCACCTCGCTGCCGTCATCGAGGTGATGCGCCAGGCCGGCGTTGGTGCCGATGTCACCAACGAGGGCCTGCGTATCCACCGCAATGGCGCGGCACTGGCTCCGGTCAATGTCAGCACTTCGCCCTATCCCGGCTTCCCAACCGATTGTCAGGCCCAGTTCATGGCGCTGATGACCAAGGCCGATGGCTCATCGATGATCCGCGAGACGATCTTCGAGAACCGCTTCATGCATGTGCAGGAACTGGCCCGTCTCGGCGCCGACATTCATCTCCATGGCGACACGGCCGAAGTGCGCGGCGTCAAGAAACTGACCGGTGCCCCGGTGATGGCCACTGATCTCAGGGCTTCGGTGTCGCTGGTCATCGCCGCACTCGCGGCCGAAGGCGAGACCATGATCAACCGCGTCTATCATCTCGATCGCGGTTTCGAGACGCTGGAGGAAAAGCTCTCGGCCTGCGGCGCCGACGTCACGAGAATTTCGGGGAACTGAGCCCGATGCTCAAGCTTGCAGCGCTAGACGCCGAAGACCTCGCCGTCATCTCGGCCCATATGCAGGATGCCGTGCTCAAAGTTGGCGATATGGTCTTCGATCCGGCCCGCCGCCAGTTTGCCCTGGCCGCCAACCGCTATGCCTGGGACGAGGCCCAGCAACGCCAGCGCCGCCGCACCGGCGTGCATTTCGACCGGGTGCTGAAAGCCCGGTCGGTCAATATTCCCCGCGCCGGCAGGGATGTGATCCTGTCGCTGCTCTCCATCGTCTTCGAGGAGGCGGGGGCGCCATCGGGCGACATCGTCCTGAATTTCTCGGGCGGCGGAACCATCAGGCTCACGGTCGAATGTGTCGAGGCACAGCTCAAGGATTTGGGGCCGGCCTGGGCCACCGCGTCCATTCCGTCCCACCCCGATGCGACTGTGGACTGAGCTTCAGATCGGATTGGGTTTAGGTTGCCCCTTACTTCACCCTCCCCCTTGTGGGGAGGGCGGGGTGGGGGTAGCCAAGGTTTCGACTCGCGGACCCCCACCCCTACCCCTCCCCACAAGGGGAAGGGAAGTGATTTTGGGTCGACTTCATTTCACGGGCATCAAATCGGCTTCATCGAAAAAAGCTGGTTCTGGATCACCGGGCCTGCTGGCAGTTCCATGACATCGAGGCTATCGCCACCAGCCTTCTGTTGGTGGCGGAAGTAGCGGCCGGCGATGCCGAGCTGCAGCCATTGGGTGAGCAGCGGGGAAAACAGAACAGCGGTAGGCCTTCGAGCTTCTGGCGCAGCCCGTCATCGGCCCGCGTGTTGGAGGCGGCGAGGAACGGCACCTGGTGCAGGCGCGGATCATTGCTGCCGATGCCGTTGTGAAGTGCGCGAATCCGAAGCGCGGATAAATCTGGTCGCGGAGCCAGAAGCGCCGCATCCGTCAGATAGCCCAGATAATGCTGGTAGGGGATTATGCTGGCCAGGACCTCGAATTCGGCATTGGCGGTGATACCGCCATAGACCGGCGAGACCACCGTGCCTATGCCCCGGATCATGTGGTGGGAGCAAGACGGCGGGGGCCGGAATTTCAGGTGGTCCAGGCGATGCCGGCGCCAAGCGGCGGCAGCCCGAGGTGGCGGGCGATGCTCTGGCCGATGTCGGCGAAGCTTTGGCGGTGGCCAAGCGGGCCTGGTTTCAAGCCCGGGCCATAGGCCAGGACCGGCACCTGTTCGCGGGTGTGGTCGGTGCCTTTCCAGGTGGGATCATTGCCATGGTCGGCGGTCAACACCAGCAGGTCGCCATGCCGCAGCCGGGCGAAGACGCCGGGCAGCATGGCGTCGAACTCCTCCAGTAACTTACCGTAACCAACCGGATCGCGGCGGTGCCCGAAATTGCTGTCAAAGTCGACAAAGTTGGCCATCGCGAAACCGCCATCGGCCAGACTGTCGATGGCAGCGAGTGCCACCTCCATCAGTGCCGGATGACCCGCCGCCTTGATCTCGCGGCCGGTTCCCGAGTGTGCGAAGATATCACCGATCTTGCCGATCGACACCACCTCGCGGCCCGCTTTGGTGAGGACATCGAGCAGTGTGGGTGACGGCGGCGGCACGGCATAGTCCTTGCGGTGAGGGGTGCGCTCGAAGTCCTGTGCGCTTTGTCCCACGAAGGGTCTGGCGATCACCCGCCCGATATTGAGCGGGAACGACAGCTGGCGCGCTACTTTGCAAACTTCATAGAGCCGTTCGAGGCCAAAATGTTCTTCATGGGCGGCGATCTGGATGACACTGTCGGCGCTGGTGTAGACGATGGGCTTGCCCGTCCGCACATGTTCCTCGCCGAAATTCTCGATCACCTGTGTGCCCGAGGCATGGCACAGGGCCAGTAGCCCCGGCAGCTTGCAGCGGGACATCAGCGCAGCCATGAAATCCGCCGGAAAGGCCGGAATGCTGTGTGGAAAATAACCCCAGTCACGGGTCAGCGGCACGCCGGCCATTTCCCAATGGCCAGTGATCGTATCTTTGCCGCGCGACATTTCCGTGGCATGGCCCCATTGCCCGATCAGCGGCACTGGACCAAAGGGATCGCGGCCCGAAGCGCCCTTGGCCGCCAGACCAAGGCCAAGCGAGGCCATGTGCGGCAGCTTGAGGTCCATGCGTTCGGCGATGTGCAGCAGCGTGTTGGCACCCTCGTCGCCGAACTTCGCCGCGTCGGGCGCGCCGCCGATGCCGAAACTGTCAAGGACGAAGAGGAAGGCGCGCGACATATCTAAGGTCCGATCCGCTCCACAACGGGCGCTGTTTCCTCCCAGCTTTCGCCGATGATATAGGCTGCCTTGACGATGGCCGCGGCGCGTTCGAAGGACGCCTCATCAGCGGCGTGGACCATGCACAGCGGATTTTCGAAATCGGCGCGATAGCCCTTGCCGTTGAGATTGGACAGGCCGACGCGGTGATCGATGCTGTCGGCGGCCACGCGCCGTCCACCGCCCAGTTCGATGACGGCGAGTCCCAGATCCCGGGTGCGGATCGCCGTGATGCTGCCCTCGTCGTCGGCATAGACCGGTTTCACGATAGGCGCCTTGGCAAGATAGTTGCCGTGATTGCGCAAGATGTCCTTGGGGCCACCCAGCGCCGCGACCATGCGTTCGAAGCGTTCGGCGGCATCGCCCGAAGCGATGGTGCGCGCCAGCCTGGCCCTGGCATCGCCGATGGACGGGGACAGCCCGGCGCTCACCAGCAACTCGGCGCCGAGTGCCACGGTGATCGTCATGACGCGGCGGTTCTCCAGCCGGCCCGAGAGAAACTCGCAGGCATATGCGACCTCGAGCCCATTGCCCGCCGCCGAAGCCAGCGGCTGATCCATGTCGGTGATGAGGGCCGAAGTCTTCAAGCCCGCACCATTGGCGACGCTGACCAGACTTCTTGCCAGTTCCACGGCGTCTTCGTATTTCGCCATGAAGGCGCCCGAGCCGGTCTTGACATCGAGGACCAGATGCTGAAGCCCCGCCGCCAATTTCTTCGACAGGATCGAGGCGGTGATCAGCGGCACGCTTTCCACCGTCGCCGTGACATCGCGGATGCCATAGAGGCGCTTGTCGGCGGGAGCGAGGTCCGGTGTCTGCCCGATGATGGCGCAGCCCGCTTCGCGCACCACCTGGCGGAACAGGTCGAGGCCTGGCTGCGTCACGTAGCCCGGTATGGCATCGAGCTTGTCGATGGTGCCGCCGGTATGGCCCAACCCTCGCCCCGAAATCATCGGTACATAACAGCCACACGCCGCCAGCATCGGCGCCAGCATGAGTGAAAGATTATCGCCGATGCCGCCGGTTGAATGCTTGTCAACAACAGGGCCCGGCAAGTCCCAGTGCAGCACGGTGCCCGAGTCGCGCATGGCCAGAGTCAGGCCGACGGCCTCCTCCGCACTCATGCCGCGGAAAAACACCGCCATGGCAAAGGCCGCCACCTGGCCCTCGGAGATCGACCCGCTCGTCAGTCCACTGATGAAATCCTTCACCTCATCACGCGAGAGTGCCGCGCCATCGCGCTTGCGGCGGATGATTTCTTGCGGCAGCATTCAAACCTCCCGGAAGAAGCGGGTGAGCAGCGTCTTCATGTTGCCCGCCGCCTTGGCGCCCTCGCTCTTGGTTTCTTCGTGGCTGGGACTGGCGCCCTCGATGCCGGCACCGAGATTGGTGATCACCGACAGCCCGGCCACCTTGAGGCCGAAGCGCCGCGCCAGAATGGTCTCGGGTGCGGTCGACATGCCGACCGCATTGCCGCCGACGATCTGGAACATGCGGATTTCGGCGGGCGTCTCGAAGGACGGCCCGGAGAACCAGACATAGACGCCTTGATGCAGCGTGATGCCTTCCACTTGCGCGGCGGCGATCATCCGTGCACGGAGTGCCGGATCATAGGCATCGGTCATCGGCACGAAGTTTTCGTCGCCATGCTGGCCGATCAATGGGTTCATGCCGGAATAGTTGATGTGATCAGTGATCAGCATGATGGCGCCGGGCCGCATTTCGGGCATGAGCGATCCCGCCGCGTTGGTGAGGATGAGCGTCTCGATCCCTGCTCCTTGCAACATTTCGATGGCTGGCCGCATGACCGCCGCGTTGCCGCTCTCGTAAGGATGGGCGCGCCCCGCCAGCACGGCCACTTCAGCACCGCCGAGGGTTCCCACCACCAGCTTTCCCGCATGGCCGGAAATCCGCGGCAGCGGGAAGCCTTGAAGCTCCGTATACGGAATAACCAGCGGGTCCTCCACCGCATCGGCGATGGGTCCGAGGCTGGAACCGAGGATGATGGCGGTCTTCGGGGCGCGGCCGCCGAGTCTTTGGGCCAGCGCGTTCACCTCAGGTTCTCCGGACCAAACGAAAAGGGCAGCAACTCACCCAGCGTGAAGCTCCTGATCAGTGCGCCGCTTTCCGTGCAGCAATGGATACTTACATCACCTGACGCGAACTCGCGGATCTTCTGACGGCAGCCGCCGCAGGGTGTACACAGGGCCTCGCCATTGCCCAGCACCGCCATTTCGGTGATGCGGGTGCCGCCGCCCATGATCAATGCCGAGATCGCCGAGGGTTCGGCGCACCAGCCTTGCGGGTAGGCGGCGTTTTCGATGTTGCAGCCGCCGAAAACCCGGCCCTGTTCGTCGCGGACCGCAGCCCCCACCAGGAATTTCGAATAGGGCGCGTGGGCTTTCCTGCGCGCCGCCATGGCAGCTTCGACGAGGTCGCGCATGTCAGCGGTCCTTCACATAAGGCAGGCCCGAGGCCCGGGACGGGATCGATTTGCCGATGAAGCCCGCCAGCAGCACCACGGTCATGACATAGGGCAGCATGTTGATGAACTGCACCGGAATGGCGAAATCACCGATGTGGAAACCTTGCAGATAATTGCCGCTGGCCTGCAGGAAGCCGAAGAGCAGGCAGGCATAGAGTGCGGGCCAGGCCCGCCAGTTGGCGAAGATCAGCGCGGCAAGCGCCATGAAGCCGCGGCCCGCCGACATGTCGCGCACAAAACCCGCCGACAGTGAGGTCGAGATATAGGCGCCCGCCACCCCGCACAGAATTCCGGCGATAATCACCGCCTTGTAGCGCAGCGCCGCCACGGAAATGCCCGCCGTATCCACCGCATGGGGATTTTCGCCGACGGCGCGCAGGCGCAAGCCGAAGCGGGTCTTGGCCAGCGCCCAGGCGGTCAGCGGCACCAGCGCGAAGGTCAGGTAAGTCAGGATCGAATGGCCGGAGAAGATGGTGACCAGCGCGCCCAGCACCGGCACGTCGTGCAGCATCGCGGCACCGGGCAGATCAATCGGCATGAAGCGGTTATCAGGTTGCAGCGCCGGGGTGCGCCCGCCCTCCTTGAACCAGGTGTTGCCCAACACCACTGCAAGCCCCGCCGCCAGCATGTTGATGGCGACCCCCGAGACCACCTGATTGCCGCGCTGGTTGATTGACGCGTAACCATGAACCAGTGCCATGGCCAGCGACACCAGAATGGCAAAGAACAAGCCGATCCACGCCGACTGGAACACCGCTGCCGCCGCTGCCGCCGCGAAGGCCCCGGCCAGCATCTTGCCTTCCAGCCCGATGTCGACGATGCCGGAGCGTTCCGACCACAGCCCGGCGAGACAGGCGAGGATCAGCGGCACCGACATGCGGATCGACGAGGCGAGGATTTCCGGAATGAGCGAGATGACCAGCGAGATGTCCATGGCGCTCAGTCCTCCGCCTTGAAGAACAGTGCCGCCATCCACGGCCGGAAGGCATATTCTAGTGCGCCCATGAACAGGATGACGAGGCCCTGGATGACCACGATCATGTCGCGCGAGATGGCGGGCCGGGCAAACGAAAGCTCGGTGCCGCCCTGGTAGAGCAGGCCGAAGAGCATGGCGGCCAGCACGATGCCGATGGGGTGTGAGCGCCCCATCAATGCCACGGCGATGCCGACGAAACCGGCGCCGCCGACGAATTCGAGAAGTAAGCGGTGCTGCACGCCGAGGATTTCATTGACGGCGAGCAGGCCCGCCAATCCGCCGGAGATCGCCATGGTGATGGTGATGATGCGGTTCTGGTTGATACCGGCATAAATCGAGGCATCAGGATTGGCGCCCACCGCGCGGATTTCATAACCTAGCTTGGTGCGCCACAGCAGATACCAAACGCCCCAGGCGGCGAGCAGCGCCAGGAAAATGGTCGGGTTGAGCGGTGTACTCGGCAGCTTGAGGCCAAGCATCCGGCCCATCTCGCGGAAATTGAGGATATAGGCCCCGGTGATCTCGCGGCTTTCCACCGCCATCTTGCCAAGCGGCCTCAGCCAATAAATGATCACATAGCCGATCAGGCTCGAGGCGATGAAGTTGAACATGATGGTGGTGATGACGATGTGGCTGCCACGCTTGGCCAGCAGATAGCCCGGAACCCAGCCCCAGAAGGCACCGAAGGCGGCACTTGCCAGTATCGCCAGTGGAATGACGATGGGCCAAGGCAGGAATTCGAGACCCAGTCCCACCAATGCGGCACCCAGCCCCGCGAAATACGCCTGGCCCTCGCCGCCAATGTTGAACTGCCCGGCGTGAAAGGCCACCGCCACGGCCAGTCCGGTGAAGATAAAGTTGGTGGCATAGTAGAAAAGATAACTCCAGCCTTTCAGCGAACCCAGCGCGCCATTCAGCATGATGCCCAGCGCCTGCAGCGGATTTTCGCCGATGATGAGCACCACAAGTCCGGCGACGATCAGCGCCACCGTCAGGTTGAGAAGCGGAATGAGTCCGACATCAACCCAGGTTGGCAGTTCACCGCGTTGGCTGGCCATCACGCGGCGTCCCTGGTGACGCCGGCCATCAGCAGGCCAAGTTCGCGTTCATCGGCGGAAGCATCGCGCTCACCCATGATCTTGCCCGCGAACATCACCAGAATGCGGTCCGACAGGGAACGGATTTCATCGAGTTCGACCGAGACCAGCAGGATGGCCTTGCCCTGGTCGCGCAACTGGATCAGGCGCTTGTGAATGAATTCGATGGCCCCGATGTCGACGCCGCGCGTTGGCTGGCCGACGATCAGCAAGTCCGGATCGCGGGCGATCTCGCGCGCCAGGATGATCTTCTGCTGATTACCGCCGGAAAATTTAGCGCTCTTGAGAAATGGATCGCTGGGGCGCACGTCGAAATCCTGCATCTCCTGGCGGCAGCGCGCCACCACGGCGCCGCGGTCGAGGCGGAAGCCGCGGCCAAGTGACTCCTCGAAATGCCAGCCGAGAATACTCGATTCCGAAGCATCGAATGAGGCGATGAGGCCGCGGTGCTGGCGGTCTTCCGGCACATGGGCGAGGCCCTCGCGGCGCAAAAAGCGGGGAGTGCTTTCGGCCCCGCAGTTTCGGCTCTCGAAGACAATCTCGCCCGACGTGGGTCTGGTAATTCCGGCGATCAGATCGAGAAGTTCCGACTGGCCGTTGCCCGATACGCCAGCGATGCCGACGATCTCGCCGCGGCGCACGGTGAACGAAACATTGTCGACGCGGGCCACGCCCTGCCGGTCTTTCCACGTTAGGTTCTTCACTTCGAGTTCGACAGCGCCGGGTTTCGCCTGACCCTTCTCGACGCGCAGCAGCACGCGGCGCCCGACCATCAGCTCGGCCAGTTCGCCGACGCTGGTGTCCTTCGTCTCGCGCGTAGCCACGAGTTCGCCGCGGCGCATCACCGAGACATGATCGGTGATGGCCATGATCTCGCGCAGCTTGTGGGTGATGAGGATGACGGTCTTGCCCTGATCCCTCAGTGTACGGAGGATACGGAACAGGTGGTCGGCCTCGTCGGGCGTCAGCACACCGGTGGGCTCGTCGAGGATCAGAACCCCGGCGCCCTTGAACAGGGCCTTGAGAATTTCCACGCGCTGCTGCAAGCCGACCGGCAGGTCGCCGACCTTGGCATCGGGATCGACGTCGAGTTCATAGTCATGGGCAAGACGCGTGAGTTCGGTCCGCGCCTTGGCGAGAGCCGGGCCAATCAGCGCGCCGCCCTCGGCTCCCAGCACGACGTTTTCCAGAACTGTGAAGGGATCGACCAGCATGAAATGCTGGTGCACCATGCCGATGCCGTGGGCGATGGCGTCGGATGACGACTTGATGCGGACCGGCTGGCCCTTGATGCGGATCTCGCCCTTGTCGGCGTGATAGAAGCCGAAGAGGATCGACATGAGGGTTGATTTGCCAGCCCCGTTTTCACCGATGATGCCGTGGATCGATCCCTGCCCGATGCTGAGCGTCACGTCCTTGTTAGCGTGAACCGCACCGAAGCGCTTGTCGATGCCGATAAGGTCGATGGCCGGAGTCATTCTGTACACCCATTGGCCTCTCCCGCTTGCGGGAGAGGAGGGGACCCATTGCGAAGCGATGGGGAGGTGAGGGGATATGCGGCGTGAACCTGAACCCCCTCACCGTTCACTCACTTAACCGGGCACTTGTTGTCTTCCATGTAGTCATGGACCTTGATCGAGCCGTCGATGATGCCGGCCTTGGCCTTTTCCACGGCGGCGGCCATCTCCGGCGTGATCAGCGCCTTGTTGTTGTCATCGACAGCATAGCCAACACCGTCCTGGGCGAGGCCCAAGGCCAGGATGCCACCCTTGAAGGTGCCGTCCTTGCCCGACTTCATGACATTGTAGACGGCGACATCGACGCGCTTCAGCATCGAGGTCAGCACCTTGCCGGGATGCAGGTAGTTCTGGTTGGCATCGACGCCGATCGACAGGGCGCCGCCATCGGCGGCGGCCTGCAAAACGCCCAGACCCGTGGCGCCGGCCGCGGCGTAGACAACATCCGCTCCCTGGGCCATCTGGCCCTTGGTGATTTCGCCGCCCTTGACCGGATCGTTCCAGGCAGCACCCGTATCACCGGTCATGTTCTGAAAGATCGTCGCATCGGCTTTGGCCGCCTTGACACCTTGGGCATAGCCGCAAGCGAATTTGTGGATCAGCGGAATATCCATGCCGCCGACGAAGCCGACCTTGCCGGATTTCGAGGCCATGGCGGCCAGCATGCCGACCAGGTAGGAACCCTCATGCTCGTTGAAGACGATCGACTGCACGTTGGGCAGGTCGACGACCATGTCGACGATGGCGAATTTCAGGTCAGGATATTCCTTGGCGACCTTCTCGACAGCCGCCGCTTGGGCAAAACCCGCCGCGATGATCGGCGAATAGCCCTGGTCGGCGAAGTTGCGGATGGCCTGTTCGCGCTGGGCTTCGTTGGCGATCTCGAATTCGCCATAGGCGGTGCCGGTCTCGGTCTTGAATTTTTCCGAGCCGTTGTACATGCTCTCGTTGAAGGATTTGTCGAACTTGCCGCCGATGTCGAAGACGATGGCCGGCTTGTCGTCTGCCGCGAAAGCCGCGGCCGCCGACATGGCCAGAGCGGCGGCGGTGGCGAGCAATAAACGTCGTTTCATGGGGCTCTCCCTGTTTGATCCCGTTTCATTTAATCACATCGCACTTTCACAGGCGATTCTATTTTTTTACCATCTGATCAATTTTGGGCGGACCTGTCAAGTTTTAGCCAAGGCCTTCACCGCCTTGAAATGGCGGGGGGTGTTTCACATATGTTGTTCATGCCAGAGGGCGCCCATCCGGGGTCCAAGGGCCGGACTGCTGCTTCAACAAGGGCAAATCCATGACGCGTGTTTCGGTATTTTCATCCCCCTATCTGCTGGGCTTCGACAGCCTGGAACGCCTCCTCGACCGGGCGGCGAAGACTTCCGGCGATGGCTATCCGCCCTACAATATCGAGCGGCTCGAAAGCCTCGAAGGCGAGGCCGAGCGGCTGCGCATCATTGTCGCGGTGGCCGGTTTCAGCCGTGACGAACTGGAAATCACCGTCGAGGAAAGCCAGCTGTCGATCCGTGGCCGCCAGAAAGACGACGACACCAAGGCCTATCTGCATCGCGGCATCGCCGCGCGCCAGTTTGCCCGGACTTTCGTCTTGGCCGATGGCATGGAGGTCCGCCAAGCCCGCATCGAAAATGGACTATTGGTAATAAGTCTGGAACGGCCCGAACCAAAGCGCCTGGTCCGCCGTATAGAGATTGGAGGGTGATGAACATGAACGTATCCCAGGAGAAGAAGACGATGGAACTGTCACCACAAGACTTGGCCCGGCTGGGCGGCGGCGCCTTGGCTTATATCCGCGAGATCGGGGGCCAGGACGCCATGAGGCTTCTGGGTGGCCAGGCCAAGGTTCCGGCCAAGGCCCGGCTGTTCTGCCTTTACGGGGCCGATGGCACCCCGGTCTCAATCTCCGACAGCCGCGATGGCGCCATTGGCTCAGCCTTCGAGCACGAACTGCTGCCGATGAGTGTGCATTGAGAAGGAGCGAATAGACTATTCGCCACTTAGAGTCTGTCCGCAAACATTATGTTCGATTGCATAGCTTTCGCAACATGAGCCTGATGGATGCGAGGTGCAGGAATGCGAGCGCCTTGCGATTGAGATTTTCCCAGTCCTTGGCGAGCCGTCTGCAGCGTCCGAGCCATGCGAAGGTGCGTTCGACCACCCATCTTCGCGGGAGAACTTCGAAGCCTTTCGCCTGATCGGAGCGCTTGACGATTTCGGTTGTCAGATGCGGCAAGGCCTTTCTCTGGCCGGCGCGGAATTGCTGTCCCCGATAACCTGCATCGGCGAAAAGTATCTTCAGAAATGGATACAGGCCGAACAGCGTCGCGAGCACGAGAACGCCGCCGTCACGATCCTGGATGCCGGCTTGATGCACGATGGCGTGCATCAGCAGGCCTTGCGTATCGACGAGAATGTGCCGCTTCTTGCCCTTGATCTTCTTGCCGGCATCGTAACCGGGGGGATCGATCGAAGCCCCCCTTTTTCGGCGCTTTTCACGCTCTGGCTATCGATGATGCAGGCGCTTGGGCTCGCCTCGCGGGAGGCCGCTTCGCGGCACTTCACGTAAAGCGCGTGATGGATGCGGCCAAGCGTGCCGTCCCAGTTCCAAAGGTCGAAGTAATCATGCACCGTCGAGCGCGGCGGCAGGTCCTTCGGGATCGCCCGCCACTGGCATCCGGTGCTCAGCACATACATCAGCCCGTTGACGACCTCGCGCACATTCACATGGCGCTTGTTGCCACCGCGCTTGGCTGGCGGAATCAACGGTTCAATATGCGTCCATTCCTCATCGGTCACATCACTGGGATAGCGCAGATGGCTCCGGTCATAACGTCCGCGATTTTCCTTCGTCCACATCGGCAACCCTCCTCGAATCAGGCCACCACTCTTGAATCACAAATGACTCACACGATTCAATATGTTCCCGGACGGACACT
>JBKJQD010000036.1:0-4626 GCA_046594125.1 Aestuariivirga sp. | reverse complement strand
TTATCGATCTGTGCAGATTCCCCGGGCCAGCTCTAAATTGAGTCCGAACAGGGAATCGAAATTGTACCTGGCCAGATGCCGTTGTGGTGGACGCGCACTTCGGCCAGAGCCACGGTTTCAATAGTGAACCGCTTCGGCAATCCGGGTGCGGTTCAGAGCTTTCCAAGGAAGGACGTTCGTGCCTATGCGCGAGGAGGACCACACCATTCTCGTAAGCTATGATCCGTTGGTCAATAGCCTCGTGCTGAAATTGGCCACTCGTCGACCACCTCGTCACCCCGCACGATGCGATAGCAGGCATAGAGATTGACAGTCGGGTCGCAGTGTGGGGTCAGGAATTCCACAACCGCGCCGAGCGGCGGCGCCTGTCGGTTTCCAAACTCCACTGCGCCATGCTCATCCCCCATGAAACGATAGACTGACTCTTCAGGTGCGCCTCGCGCGGGAATTGGCTTGCCCGAGTCGGTGGCCATGGCCTTCAGTCCGGCATTGACGACGACCCGGCCGGGATGGCTGGCGCTGACCACGCTCGCAGAAACAAAGAGCGAGGGCGTGAAGGGGTTGCCGCCGGGCACGAGTTCGGTTGCTCCGTACAGGGAATCAAGAAAGATGAAGGACCCGGCCTGAAGTTCGCTGAATAGGTTGAGGGACGTGTCGATCCAGTGGGTTCCGGTACCTCCGCCGGTGACGCGCGGCGGCGCAAGTCCAATTGCCGTAAGGGACGAGACCAACTCGCGCACCCGCGTGGCCTGCTCCTCGACAAGGCGGCGGCGCTCCGCAAATGTCATCACCTGCTGCAGATGGCCCCAATAGGCTTGCACGCCGGCAAAGCTGAGGCTGCCGTAACTGGCAATTGATCGTGCCACGGCCACCGCTCCTGCAACATCAGCGCAGCCTGTGCGGCCAATGCCGACATCAAGCTCGACGAAAACTGGCAAAACAGCAGCATGGAATGCCGCGGCCTCCGCCAGTCTGGCGACATTGCCGCTATCGTCGGCCACCACCATGATGTCAGCGCCTCTGCGGAGAAGGCGCCCCAGACGTTCCAGCATGTGGGGTGCAGTCAGTGGCGAGGTGACAAGCAGGCCGCCGATGCCGCCAGCCGCCATGGCTTCCGCCTCGCCAATCGTGGCGCAACAGGCGCCTGACGCACCAGCAGCGACAAGGCGCCTGGCAATATCAACTGACTTGTGCGACTTGGCATGTGGCCTCAGTCCGATCCCCTTGGAACGCGCGAAGTTCATCATGATCTTCACATTGCCATCGAGGGCATCGAGGTCGATGAGAAGTGCGGGTGTCGTCACCTGGTCGCGTCGCATCGCCTCTCCAATGGTCTGTACTCGGTTTGACGGCCCCATCCTAACCAGTGCCGCAGCAAAAGTCTCACAACGAAAAAACTTGTCGGTAGCCACTATTCTGGCGAAGCGGGCGGTGTGGGGGGAAGCGCCGGAACGACCCGGTTCGGCCTTTGCGAAGAACAAATGGCACAGAATTCTGCGGCGGTATTGCACATGTCTTTTCCGCCATCGGTCCTGGTGAGGCGCTGATGCCTTTCATCTGCTATTGGGTTTTCATCAACGAGCCCCGCCTGGCGACGAGTATTGCCTCTGGCGAATCGTAGTAAAACGAATCCGGTTCCCATCATCATTTTGGAGACAACATGAACACTAGCATTTCACCGGGCCTCTCCCGCGTCATCGAGGATCTGCCGCTCAGCTACCCCGGACCCGGTGGTGCCGTCGCCGTGGTGAAGGATGGCGTTGCCATTGTGCGCCACGCCTGGGGCTACGCCGACCTCGAGCGGCGCACGCCCTACACAGTGGCGACCCAGGCACCGATCTGCTCCATCACCAAGCAGTTCACCTGCGCCGCGCTGTTGGCGGTCTGCCCTGATCCCTCAGAACTCGACGCCGCAGTCGCAGCCCAGCTGCCGCAGCTCCATGGCGCCCGGCCCTCGACCCTCGATCTCGCCAACAACCAGTCCGGCCTGCGCGACTACTGGGCGCTCACTGTTCTTTGTGGAGCCATGCCCGAAGGCGGCTTCCGGCCGGCCGATGCGATAACCCTCCTAGGGTTGACACGCAGTCTGCATTTTGCACCCGGCACGGCCTATTCCTATTCCAATGGCAATTTCCGCATTCTCGCGGCCGCAATCGAACAGAAGGCCTCGCGCCAATTCGGCGAACTCCTCATTGAGCGCATCGTGCGGCCCGGCGGCATGGAAGGGGCAGTGTTTGCCGCCGAAACTGCAGACCTGCCCGGCGGAGCAGTGGGCTATGAAGGGACTCTGGCGACGGGCTGGCGGCCGGGCATCAACCGCATTCATTGGACGGGCGATGCGGGGATCTGTGCCTCGATTGACGACATGATCGCCTGGGAACGCTTCATTGATCGCACACGCGGGGATCCGGAAGGCATGTATGCCAGATTGGCGCGGCCGGTGACGTTCAAGGATGGGTCGGTTGCGGCCTACGGGCTCGGTCTGGTGCGCAAGACGCTGTGGGGACGTGCCGTGAGTGGCCATGACGGTGCAATACGCGGCTGGCGGCTGCAACGCTTCTGGGTTCCCTCCGAGCGCCTGTCCGTGGCCATTGCCTTCAATCACGAGAGCGACAGCCAGGCTGCGGCCATGCATGTCCTAGCGGGCGCATTGGGGGAAAGCGATGCGCCCGCTCCCTCGGATGCCTCGCTCGCAGAAGGTTTTGCGGGCACGTGGCTCGATGAGACGACAGGCCTTCTCCTCGATGTGAAGACAAATTCCGATGGCACCTTGGGCGCCACATATGATGGTGGCGCCGAAACTCTCAGCGTCGGGGCGGATAGCGTGGCGCGCGGGCTCACAATGACGCTCGCACGCGAGGGCGGAGCTATTTGGATCAACCGTCCGGCTGATGCCATCCACAGCCTCGCTGTGCCTGTCGCGAAGCAATCCGCGGGCGACATCTCCGGCACGTATCACTCTGCGGAATTCGAATCGGAACTTGAAATCGTCAATGCGAGCGGCAGCTGGTTTGCCGGTTTCAGGGGCTTCCTGGGGCAGGGACCAATGCTGCCATTGTTGCCAGCCGGACCGGATGTGTGGCGCCTCGTTTGCAACCGTTCGCTTGATGCGCCGTCGCCCGGCGACTGGACGGTGCGGACGCACCGATCGGCAGGCGGCAAGATCGAAGCGCTCTCCATCGGCTGCTGGCTGGCGCGAAACGTGCGCTTCGAGCGGCGGGGCTGACTATCGCAGGGAAGATGGCAGTGCGGCGAAACGGTCACACATGGTATTCGCCCTCAACTGACGAAATGACAATCGGCTTTGTGGGTGGACGAAACAGCAATGCTGGGCGGCGGCACCGTTCGGCAAATCGCCTGCACGCTGGGACACCGCGTCTGGAAGCGGCAGCCAGCCGGAATGTTGTAGGGGCTTGGGACATCGCCCAGCAACACCGCCTGGCGCTTGCGCTTTGCGGTGCCAAGGCGCGGAACAGCAGCAAGGAGGCTCTGCGTATACGGATGCTTGGGCCGGTCAAAAATGTCTTCTCGGCGGCCGATTTCAACGATCTTTCCCAGATACATGACCGCCACGCGATGCGATATATGGCGAACCACCGAAAGCTCGTGGGCAATGAAAATCATGGTCAGCCCATAGACCTCGCGCAGGTCGAGGAGCAGATTGAGGACCTGGGCCTGTATGGAGACGTCGAGCGCCGCCACCGCTTCATCCAGCACCAGCATGCCGGGGCGCACGCTCATGGCGCGGGCCAGTCCGACGCGTTGGCATTGCCCGCCGCTCAGCGCTTTCGGATAACGGTTGGCCATTTCCGGCGTCAACCCGACCAGGCCCAGCAGCCGGTCGATTTCAGCCGGGGTGTCTTGCCCCGGCACAATCCGGTGGAAACGCAAGGCCTCGCCGATTGTCTGGGCCACCGTCATGCGCGGATTGAGCGATGAGTATGGATTCTGAAACACCATCTGCAGATTGCGATGGAGCTTCTGGCGGGCATCTGCATCGCCGGAGCTGACATCCTGGCCACCAAACAGCACCTGGCCCGCCGACGGTTTGTAGAGCCCCAGAATGGCGCGGCCAAGCGTCGTCTTCCCGCTGCCGCTCTCACCGACAAGACCCACCGTCTCTTTCGGGAAGACATCGAGGTCGACCCCATCTACAGCACGCGCCGTCATCGCTGTCTGGCGGAGCACGACATCGGCGATGGAGCGCCGCTTTGGGAACTCGACGCTCAGACCACGAATGGACAGGAGCGGCTCCGTCACGACACCACCCCGGCGATATCCTCTGCCCTGATGCAGGCACTGAAATGGTCCTTCGCCACTTCCCGTAGCACGATCTCTGCTGTGCTGCAGGCAGGCGTTGCAAAGCTGCATCGCGGCATGAAGGGACAGCCCGGCGGCAAATCTGACAGGCTGGGCGGTTGGCCAGGAATGGGTTCGAGACGCTGATCTTTACCGTCGATCCGGGGAATCGAACGCAGGAGGCCAAGACTGTAGGGATGGCGGGGCCGCGCAAAGACCTCGGCTGTAGGCGCCAGTTCCATGATGCGGCCCGCATACATCACGGCGACGCGGTCACAGGTTTCCGCCACGACCGCCCTAGACGTCACCATTCAGGACCAAATTCTG
>JBKJQD010000261.1:0-4925 GCA_046594125.1 Aestuariivirga sp. | reverse complement strand
GGTCTGCTGGATGTCGCCGGCGCGCACCACGCCCGGGCCTTCCTTGCGCAGCATCAGGCGCTTGGCGCCATCCGACTGCATGCCAATGGCGATTTCCTTGATGTTGAGGATCATGTCGGTGACGTCTTCACGTACCCCGGCAATCGAGGAGAACTCGTGCAGCACGCCATCGATATGAACCGAGGTCACGGCGGCACCCTGCAGCGACGACAGCAGGATGCGGCGCAGCGCATTGCCCAGCGTCGTGCCGAAACCACGTTCCAGCGGCTCGGCGGTAACCGTCGCCATGCGGCGGCGGTCGCGGCCCGGCTGCACTTCAAGCTTCGTCGGGCGGATAAGTTCCTGCCAGTTCTTCTGGTTGACCTGCATTTATGTTCTTTCCCGTCGAAATTCCGGCTTGGCCAAGGTGGCTATGCCCGTTTTTCAGTCCTGCTTCAGAAAATGGCCGCCACCAGGCGGCCCAGTAAATTTCAAATCAGACGCGGCGGCGCTTCGGCGGGCGGCAGCCGTTGTGCGGGATCGGCGTCACGTCGCGGATTGACGTCACCTGCAGCCCGCACGCCTGAAGGGCACGCAAAGCCGATTCGCGTCCGGCACCGGGGCCCGACACTTCGACTTCAACGGTACGCATGCCGTGTTCCATGGCGGCGCGGCCAACTTGCTCGGCGGCCATCTGGGCCGCATAGGGTGTCGACTTGCGGCTGCCCTTGAAGTTCAGCTTGCCGGACGAAGCCCAGACAATAGTATTGCCCTGAACGTCGGTGATGGTGATCATCGTGTTGTTGAACGACGCGTTCACATGGACCACGCCGGACGAGATATTCTTGCGCTCTTTGCGGCGCGGACGGGCAGCTTCCTTGGCCATTGATTCTGTCCTTACTTCTTCTTGCCGGCGATGGCTTTGGCTGGACCCTTGCGGGTGCGGGCGTTGGTGTGGGTGCGTTGGCCGCGGACCGGCAGGCCCTTGCGGTGGCGCAGACCCCGGTAGCAGCCGAGATCGACCAGACGCTTGATGTTCATCGACACTTCGCGGCGGAGGTCGCCTTCCACCATGTAGTCGCGGTCGATGACTTCGCGGATCGCCAGAACCTCGGCGTCGCTCAATTCGTTGACACGCTTCGAATGGGCAATCTTCACTTTGTCGCAAATTTCAACCGCATTCACCGGACCGATGCCATGAATGTAGCGCAGCGAAATGACGACGCGCTTGTTGGTCGGAATATTGACGCCTGCAATACGGGCCACGTCTGTTCTCCTCGTTATTCCAGGGCCTTGCGCCCCCGGTTTCAAGTTATGGATCGCCTGCCGGGCGCCATCTTTCAATGATACAGGGCCGCGCAACAAGAGGATACCCTCCTGTGGCCAGCCCTTTGACGACCAAGATTACCGGGGTCTTTAGGCTGGAATCGCTTGCGCGTCAACCAAAGGAATCCGCAATACTGGCCTTCAAATGTTGCTCAGCACCTGTTCGATCTGCCGGGTCACATCGTTGATCGCCGCCATGCCGTTTACCGTCCGCAGCGTGCCCCGGGTGCCATAGTAAGTCACCAGCGGGGCGGTCTGCTTGTTGTAGATGCCGAGCCGGTCCCGCACCGTCTTTTCGTTGTCGTCGGCGCGGCGGATAAACTCGGTCGAACCGCAGGCATCGCAGACGCCTTCGGTTTTGGGTTTCTCGAAAATATCGTGGTAGCCCTTGCCGCATTTGGCGCAGGTGTAACGCCCGGTGATGCGCTCGACCAGAGCCTCGTCGTCGACCTTCATTTCAACCACTGCGTCAAGCTTCAGGCCCTTGCCGGACAGCATCTTGTCCAGGGCTTCGGCCTGGGCCGTGTTGCGCGGGAAGCCGTCGAGGATGAAACCCTTGTTGACGTCTGGTGCATCGAGCCGGTCGGCGATGATGCCGACCACGATTTCATCGGACACAAGGTCACCGCGGTCCATGATGGCCTTGGCGCGCTTGCCGGTCTCGGTCCCCGCCGCCACGGCAGCCCGCAGCATGTCACCCGACGATAGCTGCTTCAGGCGGCGCTGCTCTTCCAGCAGCTTGGCCTGAGTGCCCTTGCCAGCCCCCGGCGGACCGAGAAGGATGATGTTCATCTCTTGCTGCCCCGGAGTTTGGACTTCTTGATCAGACCCTCGTATTGCTGGGCCAGAAGATGTCCCTGCACCTGGGCAACCGTGTCCATGGTGACGCTCACCACGATCAGCAACGAAGTGCCGCCGAAGTAGAATGGCACGCTGGTGGCACTGATCAGGAATTCCGGCAGCAGGCAGACCACGGTCAGATAAAGGGCGCCGATGAGGGTGATGCGGGTCAGCACATAGTCGATGTATTCGGCCGTCTTGTCGCCAGGCCTGATGCCCGGAATGAAGCCGCCGTATTTCTTCAGATTCTCCGCCGTCTCTTTCGGGTTGAACATGATCGACGTGTAGAAGAACGCAAAGAAGATGATCAGCACGGCGTAGAAGAACAGGAACAGCGGCTGGCCGTGACCGAGCATGGCCGTCAACGTGTTCAGCCAGTCAGGCCCCTGCCCCTTGGTGAAATTGGCCACCGTGATCGGCAGCAGCAGCAGCGACGAAGCAAAGATCGGCGGAATGACGCCAGATGTATTGAGTTTCAGCGGCATGTGCGAGCTGTCGCCCTGGAACATCTTGTTGCCGACCTGACGCTTCGGGTACTGGATCAACAGCCGCCGCTGCGCCCGTTCCATCACCACGATGAAGGCGATGACGGCCAGCGCCATGACGATGATGCCGAGAATGATAAAAGTCGAAATTTGTCCGGTGCGGCCAAGCTCCAGCAGCGCGGCAAGTCCATGCGGCAAGTTGGCCACGATGCCGCTGAAGATGATCAGCGAAATGCCGTTGCCGATGCCGCGCGCGGTGATTTGTTCACCGAGCCACATCAGGAAAACCGTACCGCCGGTCAGCGTGATCACCGTGCTGAGGCGGAAGAACATGCCGGGATCGGCGACCAGTCCCGGCTGCCCCTCCAGCCCGACCGAAATACCATAGGCCTGCAAGGCGGCCAGGAACACCGTGCCATAGCGCGTATACTGGTTGATCTTCTTGCGGCCTTGCTCGCCTTCTTTCTTGAGCTGCTCAAGATGCGGGCTGACCGACGACATCAGCTGAATGATGATCGAGGCCGAAATATAGGGCATGATGTTGAGGGCGAAGATTGCCATGCGGCCCAGGGCACCGCCAGCCAGATTGTTCACCCAGCCCAGAATGCCGGTCGAGTTGATATCGGCGAATTTGGCCAGGGCGATGGCATCGATGCCGGGAATCGGGATGTAACTGCCGAGCCGATAGACGATGAGCGCACCCAGCGTGAACCAGATGCGCTTCTTGAGGTCTTCGGACTTGGCCAGCGCGCCGAAATTGAGGTTGGCGGCCAGTTGTTCTGCGGCAGATGCCATTCTTACGTCCTCGCGTTCAGCTCCGGAACCACGAATGTGGGGCCGGACGTCAACGCAAACAAGCTTACTTTGCTTCGGCCCATACGACGGCCGGGGCCTCGGCGGGCTTCAGGATCTTGACGCTTCCGCCGGCCTTTTCGACCGCCGCGATGGCGCCCTTGGTGGCGTGGTAGACTTCAAAATTCAGCTTCGTCTTGATCTCGCCCTTGCCGAGCAGGCGAACCCCGCCCATGCGCTTGGTGATGACACCGGCGGCGATCAGTGCTTCGGCGGTCACCGGAACATTGGCGTCGAGCGCCTTGCCCTCAACCGCCGCCTGGATGCGCGACAGGTTCACTTCATTGTAATCGACCACGTTGGGCTTGTTGAAGCCGCGCTTCGGCAAGCGCCGGTAGATTGGCATCTGGCCGCCTTCGAAGCCGGCCTTGGCGCCGCCCTTGCGGGCCGTCTGGCCCTTGCCGCCGCGGCCCGCCGTCTTGCCGAGGCCGGAACCGATACCGCGGCCCACACGCTTCTTGGCATGCTTGGCGCCAGCATTGTCAGCGATCTGATTGAGCTTCATCTCAAGTGTCCTTATTCAATCACGCGCACCAGATGCGCGACCTTGGCGATCATGCCGCGCACCGCAGGCGTATCCTGAAGGGTGGCGGTACGGTTCATCTTGTTGAGGCCGAGACCGACCAGCGTGGCGCGCTGCTCCGCCGGGCGGCGCTGCGGGCTGCTCACCTGCTTCACGGTGACGGTCTTGACGGACTTTGCGTTTGCCATGGGAATTATCCTTCTTACTCGGCAACAGCCGCTTCGGGGCCACGGCGGCGCAGCACGTCGCCAACCTTCTTGCCGCGGCGGGCCGCGACCGAGCGCGGGCTTACCTGCTTCTTGAGGGCATCGAATGTGGCACGCACCATGTTGTAGGGGTTGGAAGACCCCTTCGACTTGGCGACCACGTCCTGCATGCCGACCGATTCGAACACGGCGCGCATCGGGCCGCCGGCGATGATGCCGGTTCCCGGAGGAGCCGTCCGCAGCGTGACCTTGCCAGCGCCCCAGCGGCCGTCGATGTCGTGATGCAGCGTCCGGCCCTCGCGGAGCGGAACGCGGATCAAGCCACGCTTGGCCGACTCGGTGGCCTTGCGCACGGCTTCCGGCACTTCACGGGCCTTGCCGTGGCCGAAGCCGACGCGGCCCTTCTGATCGCCGACGACGACGAGCGCTGCGAAACCGAAGCGCTTGCCGCCCTTCACCACCTTCGCAACGCGGTTGATGTGGACGAGCTTGTCGATGAACTCGCTGTCGCGGTCTTCGCGGTTATCGCGGTCCTTGCGATCGCCGCGCTCCGAACGTTCTTTAGCCATATTGCTTTCCGCCTATCTTTCGCCGGAGTAAATTAGAAGTTCAGGCCGCCCTCGCGGGCGGCGTCTGCAAGGGCCTTGACACGCCCATGATAGTGATATCCGCCGCGATCGAACACGACGTCCTTGACACCGGCCTTGACGGCAC
>JBKJQD010000194.1:0-2852 GCA_046594125.1 Aestuariivirga sp. | reverse complement strand
AAACCCGGCATGTTCGCCATGACCGGCCTGCACCACACGCCAGTGCTGGTCCACTGCGTCAGCGAAACCCGCTTTGAACTCTACGCCCTGCGCACTTTTGCGATGAGCGTCTGGGAGTGGCTGGCCGACGCGGCGCTGGAGTTTGCGGACTAACCCCGCATCCGCTTGCCCTCTGGATCAAACGGCGGCTCGGTGATGATCGTTGCCTTGCGCTGTTCGCCGATGATCTCGATCTCGAAGGCGCCAGCCGACGTGTCGCCCGCCAGTTCTTTCGGCACATAGCCCTGGGCCATCGACTTGTTCACGTAATGGGCAAAGCCGCCCGATGTCACCCAGCCGACGACCTTGCCCTTGTGTGAGATCGGCTCGTCGCCCAGCACGTCGCAATCACCCGCCTCGACGATCATCGAGACGCGCCGCAGCGTGCCGCCGGAGCGTTTCTCTTCCATCGCTGCTTCACGGCCGATGAAATCATTCTTGGTCAAATCAATAAAGCGGTCCATGCCGGCTTCGAAGCCGCCGTAGATCGGGCGCAGCTCACGGTACCAGGTGGGGAAATTCTTTTCCAGCCGCATGGCGAGCAGCGCCCGCATGCCGAAATTGATGATGCCGTGGGCCGCACCAGCTTTCATGATCTCCTGATAAAGGCGGCGCTGATACTCGGGCGCCACCCAGATTTCATAACCCAAGTCACCCGTATAGGTCACGCGGTTGATGAGAGCCGGGCAGTGGCCGATATCCATGGCGCGATGATCCATGAACTTGAAACTGGCGTTCGACACGTCCTCCTCATCAGTCAGGCCCTGCAATACGTCACGCGATTTGGGACCGGCGATGGAAAGCCCGACGAGGCCCATGTCGAGGCGCTCGATCCTCACTGAACCATCGGTGGGCTGATGAGTTTCGAACCAGCGCATGTGATACTTCTGCGCCTGTGACGAACCCCACATGTAGAAGCACTCGTCCTTGGCCTTGGCGATGGTGAAGTCGCCGATCAGTTTGCCATTGGGGTTGAGCATCGGCGTCAGGATGAGGCGGCCGGTCTTCGGCATCTTGTTAGTCATCAGCCGCGACAGGAAGGCTTCAGCACCCGATCCGGTGAAGCGGTACTTTGCAAAGTTGGCGATCTCGGTGACGCCCACGCCGTTGCGCGTGCCCAGCACTTCGGCTTTCACATGCGGGAAATCATTGGAGCGGTGGAAGGAGATGATGTCCTTGGGTTCCACGCCCTTGGGCGCGAACCACAGCGGTGTTTCCAAGCCCCAGCTATCGCCCATCACCGCGCCCTGGGCGATCATCGTGTCGTAAAGAGCCGTGGTCTGCTGCGGGCGCGCGGCGGGGAGTTCCTCGTTGGGGAACTTGATCGAGAAGCGCCGCGAGTAATTCTCGCGCACCTTGGCATTGGTATAGGTGCGGGTTGCCCATTCGCCGAAACGCGTCACATCCATGGCCCAGACATCGAAGCCCGGATCGCCATTCACCATCCATTGCGACAGTGCGAGGCCAACACCACCGCCCTGGCTGAAGCCCGCCATGACACCGCAGGCCACCCAGTAATTGCGCAGGCCCTGCACCGGGCCGACGAGCGGATTGCCGTCGGGCGTGAAGGTGAAGGGGCCATTGATGACGCGCTTGATGCCGGCCTTGGCCAGCGCCGGGAAATGCTTGTAGCCGAGTTCGAGGTTGGCCTCGATGCGGTCGAGATCGGGCTGCAGCAACTCGCGGCCGAATTCCCACGGTGTCGTCTTTGGCTGCCACGGCCTGCAATTCTGCTCGTAAGTTCCGAGCACCATGCCGGAACGTTCCTGACGCATGTAGATTTCCGACTTGAAGTCGATGATGTGCGGCAGCTCGTGGCCGCGCTCCTTGTTGTAGGCGACGACCTCGGGCATTTCGTCGGTGACCAGATACATGTGCTCCATGGCCAGTACCGGCAGTTCGATGCCGACCATGCGGCCCACCTCGCGCGCCCACAGCCCGCCGCAGTTGACGACGTGCTCGGCGTGGATATTGCCCTTGGCCGTGATCACGTCCCACGAACCATCGGCGCGGTGTTTCAACTCGAGCACTCGGGTGTCCTGATAGATTTCGGCCCCGCCGATGCGCGCCGACTTGGCATAGGCGTGCGTTGTTCCTTCCGGATCGAGATTGCCGTCGGCGGCATCGATCATGGCGCCGACGAAATATTTTTCTTCGAGCAGCGGATGCATCTTCTTGGCTTCGGTCATGGAGATGATCTCGGTTTCGAGACCCAGGTAGCGGGCCCGGGCATGGGCCATCTTCAGCCATTCCATGCGGGCTTGCGTATCGGCGAGGATCAGGCCGCCGGAGCGATGCAGACCGCAAGCCTGCCCGGAAATCTTTTCAAGCTCGTTGTAAAGGCCGATGGTGTAGCCCTGCAGTTTCGCGACATTGGGATCGCCGTTCAGGGTGTGGAAGCCGCCCGCCGCATGCCAGGTTGAGCCGGAGGTCAGGATGTCGCGCTCCACCAGCACCACATCCGTCCAGCCCGCCTTGGTGAGATGATACAGCACCGAACAGCCGACGACACCGCCGCCAATGACCACAACGCGCGCCTGGGATTTCATGGAAATGTCCTTATGGAGTGGGGGTTTCGCCACTACCCATAGCGGCAGGCACAGGCCATCGCAATCAGCACAGCCGGTGAAAAGAATTCATCAAAATGAAATGGCCCCGCCACAAGGTAGCGGGGCCAAGATTACCTTGCTCAGGGAGCGCTTAGATCGCGTCCTTGACTTCCTTGGCGGCGCGGAAGCCGAGCTTCTTCGAAGCCTTGATCTTGATCTGCTCGCCGGTCGCGGGGTTGCGGCCCATGCGAGCCGGGCGCTTCT
>JBKJQD010000131.1:0-19162 GCA_046594125.1 Aestuariivirga sp. | reverse complement strand
TCATGGCCGATGGCTATGCGCGGGCGACCGGCAAGCCCGGCGTGTGCTTCACCATTACCGGGCCGGGGCTGCTGAACATCCTCACGCCCATCGGCCAGGCGTGGTCGGACTCGATCAGTGTTCTGGTCATTTCCTCGGCCCTCGACATGGCCGACAGTGCCCAGGGGCGCGGGCGGCTGCATGAAATGATCGACCAGCGGGCAGCGGCGGCGGCAGTCACCAACCTGCATATGCGGGCTTACACGCCGAAGGACGTGCGCGACGGCATCGCGCGGGCTTTCACCAACTTCGCCAGCCAGCGGCCGCGGCCCGCCTATCTGGAGATTCCGCTCGACATACTGAAGGTCGCGGCCGGCGAGGGCTGGCACATGCGGACCTTGCCGCAGCGTCCGCTGCCGCATGCCGGCCAGATTGCGGCAGCGGCAGCAAAGCTCAATGCCGCGAAGCGTCCGCTCATTATCCTCGGCGGTGGCGCATTGGATGGCGGCGCCGCGGCCTTGATGATTGCCGAGCAGCTGAAGGCCCCGATCCTTACGACCACGGCGGGCAAGGGTGCTGTTCCCGAGGACCATCCCCTGTGCATGGGATACCGGATGGGCCGCACTCCGGTGGTCGACTTCATCCGGTCCTGTGACGCCATCCTGTGCGCCGGTTCGCAGCTCTCGGAAACCGACTTCTGGCAAGACGGCGTGGTGATCGACCGCAATCTGATTCGCATCGACATTGATGCCGACTCGCTGGCGCAGCCGCATACGGCGGAAATTGCCATCCAGGCCGATGCCAAGGCCACGCTTGAGGCCATCGCGGTCCAACTCGCCGCCCATGCGCCGCATGGCAAGGAGGATATTGCCGAGAGCGGCAAGGACTACCTCCATGACGTGGTCACCGACGCAGGGCGGCAGATGCTCACCACGATCCTCGAGGTGATCCGCAAAACCCTGCCGCGCGATACCATCGTGTGCTCAGACATGACCCAGATCGCCTATGTGGCGAACGAGGCCTTCCCGGTCTACGAGCCTCACACCTGGATCCATCCGGTGGGATTCGGAACCCTGGGCTTTGCGTTGCCAGCCGGCATCGGGGCGAAGTTCGGCCGGCCCAAGTCTCCTGTCGCGGTGCTGATCGGCGACTACGGATTGCAGTATACGCTCAATGAATTGGGTACGGCCGCCGAGCACAAGCTGCCGATCGTCATTCTGGTGTGGAACAACGAGAGCCTGGGTGCCATCTATGACAACATGGTGCGGTCCGGCATCCAGCCCAACGCCGTGACTCTCAAGAACCCGGACTTCCAGATGCTGGCCAAGGCCTATGGCTGCCATGCCGAGAAGCCCGCTTCGCTGAAGGCGCTGGCGGCGGCAATCAAAACGGCACTTGCCGCCGATGGCCCGACGCTGATCGAAATGACACCGCGCATGGTGAATGGCTGATTGGTCTGTATGCGGATGATATTCAAATACCAAGCTCTGGTATAACTTGACTTAGCATGCCTCTCACTTGGGACGGTGAGGGGACCGGCGCTGACGATTTGGCAGCCGATCCCCGCATCCTCCCACGCCTTCGGCGCGGGCCCCTCATCTCCCGGCGGGAGAAGGGAAGCCAACTGCAATTGCACTTTGATGATTTGCGGCGGGTCTGACATATTCCGCATTCACCCGACCCGCGCCCGGCGCATATCTGAGGTTTCCTCCCCATGAGTGACACAAACCAGTTCGAACTGCTCAAGCGGGCGAACTTCCTGCCGCTGTTCATTACCCAGGCCATCGGCGCCTTCAACGACAACGCGCTGCGCAATGCCATCGCCATTCTCATCACCTACCATCTGGCCGCCCAGCAGCATTTCGCGCCCGATGCCTTCGTGCAGGCGGGGACGGCACTATTCGTGCTGCCGTATTTCCTGTTCTCCGCCATCTCCGGGCAACTCGCCGACAAGTTCGACAAGGCGGTGATCGCCAGACGCGTCAAACTGGCCGAAATTGCCGTCATGGTGTTCGGCGCCGCCTGCCTGTGGCTCGACAATGTCTGGGCCGATCTTTTCGTCCTGTTTCTGGCCGGAACCCTTGCCGCGTTCTTCGGGCCGCTGAAATACGGCATTCTCCCGCAATATCTGAAGCGCGAGGAATTGATCGCCGGCAACGGCCTGCTCGAACTCGGCACCTTCGTGACCATTCTGCTTGGCACCATGTATGGCGGCTTCCTGGTGCGCGGCGATGCCGGCCGGATCGTTCTCAGCGTCACCATCGTGGTACTGGCGGTGGTGGCCTGGGTGGCTGCGATGCGCATGCCAGAGGCGCCGGGCGACTTGGGGCTCAAGATCGACTGGAACGTGCCGCGCCAGACGCTCAAGCTGATGAGCTATGCCAGGGAGCGCTACGATGTTTTCTGGGCGGTGCTCGGTGCGTCGTGGTTCTGGTTTCTGGGCACGGCTCTGCTGGTGCAGCTTCCCGTTTATACCATGACGGTGCTGCATGGTGACGACACCGTGTCGATCATCCTGACCTCGATGTTTACCATTGGCATTGGGGCTGGTTCGCTGCTGACCAACCGGCTTCTCAATGGCGAGGTCTCGGCCAAATATGTGCCGCTCGCCGCCATATTCATGACGCTGTTTTTGGTTGATCTGTATTTCGCGGCGGGTAAAGTGAACGAAGCATTGGCGGCAACCGCGCCGCACCTCAATCCGCCCGGCGCCATGTTCGCGCTGTTCAATGGCTGGCGCGTGGCCTTCGATTTCTTTGCCACCGCCTTCGCGGGCGGCATCTATGCCGTGCCGCTCAACGCCATCATGCAGCATCGCGCCAATCCGACACGGCGCTCGCGGGTCATCGCCGCCAACAATGTCATGAATGCCATCTTCATGATCGCCGCCACGCTGGTTTCCATCGTGCTGCTGCAGGTGATGACCTCGCGCGGCCTGTTTCTCACGCTGGCGCTTGCCAATTTAATCGCCGCCGTCCTCATCTGCCGCATCCTGCCCCAGGAGTTCGTGGCCAGTATCGCCAGGCAATTGTTCCGCCTGCTGTATCGCGTCGAGGTGAAGGGGCTTGAGAATTTCAATGCGGCGGGCCGCAAGGCGGTCATCATCGCCAATCATACCTCTCTGCTCGATGGTCCGCTGCTCTCGGCCTTCCTGCCGGAGCGCGCCAGCTTTGCCATCAATACCCATGTGGCCAAGCGCTGGTGGGCGAGCCTTGCCTTCCGCTTTTTCAACATGATCCCCATCGACCCCACCAATCCCATGGCGCTGCGCGTTCTCGTCGAGGAATTGAAGAAGGGCCACAAGGTGGTGATTTTCCCGGAGGGCCGGCTGACGGTCACCGGCGCCCTGATGAAAGTCTACGAGGGGCCTGGCGCCATTGCCCAGATGGCCAAGGCCAATGTGCTCCCCGTTCGCATCGACGGCGCCCTGTACACGCCATTTTCGCACATGCGCGGCAAGCTGCGCCTCAAGTGGTTTCCCAAGGTGACACTGACCTTTTTGCCGCCGGTTAAATTCGATTCGCCGCCAGGATTGCGCGGTGCTGCACTGCGCCAGCACCAGGCAGACCGCCTCTATGACGTGATGACCGACATGGTGTTCCGCACCTCGAATATCGACGTGCCGCTGTTCGAGGCGCTGCTCGATGCCCGCGCCACCCATGGCGGCGGCCATCAAATCGTCGAGGACATCCAGCGCAATCCGGTAACCTATGACCGGCTGATCATGGGCAGCTTCGTGCTCGGCCGCCGCATCGCCAAGGCAACACCGGGAGAAAAAAATATCGCCGTGCTGCTGCCCAATGCGGTGGGAACGCTGCTGGCGATTTTCGGCCTTCACGCCACGGGCCGGGTGCCCGCCATGCTGAACTTCTCGACCGGTGCGCTTAACATGTCGGCGGCCTGCACGGCAGCCGGGGCCTCGACCATCATCACCTCGCGGCGCTTCATCGAGGCGGGCGAGATGGATGAGGCGCTGAAGCTCGTCGCCGAAAAACGCAAGGTCATCTATCTCGAGGACCTGCGGGCCGGATTGAACATCGGCGACAAGCTCTATGGGCTTTGGGCGAAGATATTTTCGAAGGCAGCGCTCAAGGCCGGTGGTGCCAGCCGCGATGCCAACTCGCCCGCCGTCATCCTCTTCACCTCGGGCTCGGAAGGTGTGCCGAAGGGCGTGGTGCTATCGCATCGCAATCTCAATGCCAACCGCCATCAGGCGTCGGCGCGCATTGCCTTTACGGCCCAGGACATTGTCTTCAACGCCCTGCCGATGTTCCACGCATTCGGACTGACGGTCGGCGCCCTGTTGCCCATTCTGTCGGGGGTCCGTTCCTTCTTCTATCCCTCTCCGCTGCATTACAAGGTGGTGCCCGAACTGTGCTACGACACCAACGCGACGATCCTGTTCGGCACCGATACGTTTCTCATGGGCTATGCCCGCAGCGGTCACCCTTATGACTTTTTCAATGTGCGTCTCGTCGTGGCGGGCGCCGAGCGGGTCAAGCCGGAGACGCGCGATATCTGGATCGAGAAATTCGGCCTGCGCATTCTCGAAGGCTATGGCGCAACCGAATGTTCGCCAGTGCTGGCCGTCAACACCCCCATGCATTTCCGCACCGGCACGGTGGGCCGGTTGCTCGACCAGATCGACTATCGTCTTGATCCCGTCGAAGGCATCGACGAGGGCGGGCGGCTCTTCGTCAAGGGGCCGAACATCATGCTGGGTTATCTGCGCGCCGACAATCCCGGCGTGATCGAGCCGCCGCTCCAGGGCTGGTATGATACCGGCGACATCGTCAAGATCGATGACCACGGCTTCGTCACCATTCTCGGGCGGGTTAAGCGCTTCTCGAAAATCGCTGGCGAAATGGTGTCGCTGTCATCGGTTGAATCGAAAATGCAGCAGGCCTTCCCGGCTCATCAGCACGCCGTGGTGGCGGTGCCCGATGCCAAGAAGGGCGAGCAGCTGGTGCTGTTCACCACCGATGCAACACTTGACCGCAAGCGCCTGCTCGATGGCCTCAAGGCGGCGGGTGCCGTGGACCTGATGATCCCCAGGACCATCATCGCCGTGGACGCGCTGCCGGCACT
This sequence comes from Aestuariivirga sp., assembly GCA_046594125.1. Classification (GTDB taxonomy): domain Bacteria; phylum Pseudomonadota; class Alphaproteobacteria; order Rhizobiales; family Aestuariivirgaceae; genus Aestuariivirga. The sequence goes on along the minus strand of JBKJQD010000131.1, from coordinate 14,095 downwards.
CGGCACCGGCAAGACCGACTATGTGAGCCTCAACCGCATGGGGCGCGAACAGGTCAAGCCGTGACATTGATGCTTGATTCCGGCGAGCGCGCCATACTGGCCGGTGACAGCGGCAAGGCGATGCAACTCGCCATGGGGCTGGTGGTGAAGGCGGCGGGCATCATGGCGGCCCCGCACCTCATCCCCATCGGCTTCGCCCATATCGATGCCTGCTTCTATACCGGTCAGGCGCACGTCGATTTCGTGCGCTTTCTGCTGGCCAACGGCGCCAGGCTTTCGGTGCCGACCTGGACCAACAACGGCGTGGTCAGCCTTGCTGATCCGTCACTTCGTCCGCAAGCGGATGATCCGGAGTTCGTCTCGGGTGCGCGCCTGGTGATGGAACTTTACGCGCAGCTTGGCTGCAAGCCGACCTGGACCTGCGCGCCTTATCAACTTGCCGGTGGGCCGAAGTTCGGCGACCACATCGCGGTTGGCGAGTCAAATGCAGTGGCCTATTACAATTCGGCACTGGGGGCGCGCAGCAACAAGTATGGCGATTATCTCGATGTCGCCTGCGCCCTGACCGGCAAGGTGCCCTTCGCCGGACTGCATACGGATGCCGGGCGGCGGGCCCAGCTTCATTTCGCCTGCGAGGGGTTGCCCGATGCCTGGCGGGGCGAAGGCATTTTCGCCCACCTGCTTGGCCATCATATCGGGCGTATCTCCGGCCAACGCATTCCGGTCATCACTGGCCTGCCGGCTTCGACGACGAAGGACGCCATGAAGGCCATCAGTTCAGCGGCTGCGGCGTCAGGTGGCGTCGAACTCTGGCATGGCGTGGGGGTGACGCCCGAGGCGCCGGACCTCGCCGCCGTGTTTCAGGCGGGCGAGCGCCATGAGGTCACGAAGGACTGTCTCATGCGGGCCCATGCCGAACTGTCAACCGCGCGCGACGGGCCGCTTGATGCCGTGGCACTTGGCACGCCGCATTTTTCCTTCACCGAATTCTCCGATCTGGTGGCGCTGCTTGGTGGACGGCGTGTCAAGGCAGGAATGAAGGTCTTCGTTTCGACCAGCCGCGGCGTACGCGACATCATCCGCGCCAAGGGCTGGCTCAAGGAGCTTGAGACGGCAGGCATCGAGATTCCCGTCGATGTCTGCACCTATTACTCACCGAAGGTCCGGGGCCTCAAGGGCCGGGTGATGACAAATGCCGCGAAGTGGGCTTACTACGCGCCGGGGATGCTGGGTGTCGAGGTGGCTTTCGGCTCGTTGCGCGAATGTGTGGAGAGTGCGGTTCGCGGCGAAGTGTGGCGCGATCCGGCGCTGTGGCTGCGGCAATGATCAGGGCCAAGGTTCTCTCTGCCGCACAAGCTGAAGGGCCAGTCCTCGTGCTGGACGAGCCCCTGAGCTTCTGGGGCGCCTTCGAGCCACGGACTGGCGTGATCCTTGACGTGCATCATCCGCAGCGCGGCGCCTGTGTGGCGGGAACCATCCTGCTGATGCATGAAAGCCGGGGATCGGGGTCTGCACCCGGCGCCATTGCCGAGGCAATCAGGCTCGGTACGGCGCCCGCCGCGATCATCCTGGTGGTGCCCGATGTCAATCTGGCAATCGGCGCCGAAGTTGCGGCCACACTCTATGGCCGGCGCTGTGCGGTGCTGGTGGTCAGCGCCAGCGAACTGGCCGAACTGCGCCGTTCCTCCCATGTGCGGGTTACGCTGGAAGGTGTGGTGACGGCTTACTCGGCGGCCTGAAGAATTTTGGAGGTCTCGACCGCGCCGCGGCCATGCACTAGAAGCGTGACGAAATGAAAGAAATTACATGAAATTCGCGCAAATTACCGATCGGCTGGCGGGACTCGGTTCGGAAAAATGGGCGGTCCATATCGAAGGCAAGCAGCGCGCGGCGCGCGGCGAGAGCCTGATTTTCCTGTCGATCGGCGAGCCTGACCTGCCGCCGCCCACAGCCATTCTGGACGTCGCGGAACGCCAGATGCGGGCCGGGCGCTACCGCTATTCCAGCGGCCAGGGCGAACCCGAGGTGCTGCGCGCCCTGTCCAGGATCTATACGGAGCGCAGCGGACGGGCCATCTCGGCCAAGCAGTTCCTGTTCCTGCCCGGCACCCAGACGGCCCTGTTCGTGGCCATGATGACGCTCGTTGACCTCGGCGATGAGGTGCTGATGGCCGATCCCTATTACGCCACCTACGAGGGGGTGATCGCGGCGGCTGGCGGCATTGTCAAAGCAGTGCTGGTCGATCCCGACCACGGCTTTCACCTCAAGGCGGCGGATGTCGAGGCGGCGGTGACGGCCAGGACGCGGGTGCTGCTGATGAACACGCCGAGCAATCCCACCGGTGCGGTTTTCACCCGGGAAGAAATCGCCCGGATCGGCAAGGTCTGCGAGGCCCATGACCTGTGGATCATCTGCGACGAGGTCTATGCCACGCTGATCTACGGCAACCACAGCTTTGCCTCGCCCTTTGATTTGGCCGGTCTTGAGAAGCGCACCGTGGTGGTGTCCTCGGTGTCGAAGTCCCATGCCATGCCGGGATTCCGCTGCGGCTGGATTGCCGCGTCGGAGGAGTTCATCGGGCGGGCGCTGCCGGTCAGTGAGACCATGCTGTTTGGGTCGCAGCCCTTCCTCGAGGATGCCACGGCCTTTGCTCTCGACCATCATTTCGACGAGGTCGACGCCATGAAGCGCGCCTATGAGCGCCGCGCCATGATGCTGGTGGCGGGCCTGAAACACTCCAAAAGAATTTTGGCGCGCATGCCGGAAGGCGGCATGTTCGTGATGGTCGATGTGCGCCAAACCGGACTGAGCGGCGAAGCCTTCGCGCGGAAACTTCTGGAAGAGGAAAAGGTTGTGACCATGCCGGGCGAAAGCTTTGGGGCAGGTGGTGCCGGGCACCTGCGCGTTGCCCTAACGGTTAGTGAAGAGGAAATCAGCGAAGCCTGCAAGCGCATCGTGCGGCTGGCCGAAAGGCTTTAGGCGAAGCGGGCCGGATCGATGTCCTTCAGCACCAGACCCTCATCGGCGATGTCTTGCGGCATGGCCTCGTGGCGCAGCAGGCTGGCGGCGAGGCGTGACAGGGCGGGCGACGTCTGGATGCCATAGCCGCCCTGGCCGATGAGCCAGAAGAAGCCGTCGAGCCTGCTATCGTAACCCACCACCAGATTGCCATCGGGCGCAAAGGAGCGAAGGCCAGCCCAGGTGTGTTCGACGCGGCCAACCTCGATGCCGGTGGCCTGCTGGAAGCGGTCGATGCCCTCGGCCAGCGCCATGTCGTCGGCATAGGCGTCATGGGGATCGACGTGTGTGGCTTCGGCCCGCGACACCAGCAACTTGCCCGACTGGGGCTTGCAGTACCAGGTCTCGCCGGGATCGCCGATCCATGGCCAGTTGGTGACGTCATGGCCATCGGGGGCTGGCACGACGGCGATGGAGCGGCGCTTTGGCTGCAGGCCCGAAGGCTTGGCACCGGCCAGCTCGGCTACCCTGTCACCCCAGGCGCCGGCCGCGTTGACGATGATCCGTGCACGGAAGGATTTACCGCCAGCCGTCACCGTCCATTGTCCGGACTCGTGTTGCAATGACTGGACGGCTTGGCCGCAGAGCAGAGTTCCGCCGTGGGCCTTGAACTGGCGCAGGAAATTCTGCAGCAGCAGATCGACATCGATATCGGCGGTTGCCGGATCGAGCATGATGTTCTTGCAATAACCGTCATTGAGCAGCGGAAAGCGGGTTTTCGCCTCGGCCAAGGAAATCTCGCGCATGCCCTTTTGCGCCGCCTTCAGCGCGGCAAATTCATGTTCCTGGCCTTCAGGCACAAGGAACATCGATTCGCGTGGGGTTAGCAGCTTGAGATCGTCGAATTCACGGCGCGAGGCGCGGGTCAGGGCGCGGATCGGGGCTGGCCCATAATTGGGCTCAAAGGTGGCAAGCGAGCGGCCGGTCGAATGGTAACCGGGCCGCTCCTCCATTTCGAGGATGGCGGTGCGGTGGGTTGCCGAAAGGCGGGCCGCCACCGATGCGCCAGCAATGCCAGCGCCAATGACGATGATGTCGAAGTCCGTGCTCATGGCTCTCAATAACCGCGAGGCCGGGGCTTGCGCAAGCGCCGTGCCGGCGTCAATCTATGCGCATGACACAGGTTCAATTGCATTTCCCGCTTGCTGAATATCACCGCCGCGTCGCCAAGACGCGCGCCGCCATGGCGATGAGGGGACTCGATCTCGTCATCGTGTCGGACCCGTCCAACATGGCGTGGCTGACCGGCTATGATGGCTGGTCGTTCTATGTGCATCAGGCGGTGCTGCTGGGCCTTGAGGGTGAGCCGGTGTGGTGGGGCCGCGGCATGGACGCGCAGGGTGCCAAGCGCACGGTGTTCATGTCTCCCGACAACATCGTGGGTTATGCCGACACTTACGTGCAGAACCCCGAGTGCCATCCGATGGACCAGCTCTCGGAGGTGATTGCGTCGCGCGGCTGGGCCAGATCGCGCATCGGCGTCGAGATGGACAATTACTGGTTCTCGGCGGCCGCCAACCAGTCGCTGCGCGGCCATTTGAAAGAGGCGCAATTTTTCGATGCCACCGGCCTCGTCAACTGGCAGCGTACGGTCAAGAGCGATTTCGAAGTGGCCTTCATCCGCCGCGCCGCGAAAATCGCCGATGCCATGCATGCCAAGGTGATCGAACTGGTTGAGCCGGGGCTGCCCAAGAACGTGCTGGTGGCGGAAATCCAGAAACAGGCGATCCTCGGTGCCGATGGCCACTGGGGTGATTACTGCGCCTTCGTGCCGATGCTGCCGTCAGGGCTTGATGCAACAGCACCACATCTCACCTGGGACGACCGGCCCTTCAACAACAACGAAGGCACCTTCTTCGAACTGGGTGGCTGTTACCGGCGCTATCACGCGCCCCTGTCGCGCACCGTCTATCTGGGCCAGCCGCCGCGCAAATTCCTTGAAGCGGAAAAGGCCGTGTCGGAGGCGACCGATGAAGGCCTCGCGCTGTGCCGGCCAGGTGTCACTTGCGGCGAAGTGGCGGAAGCGTTTTTCGGCACTTTGCAGAAGCGCGGCTTCAGCAAGGAGTCACGGGCGGGCTATTCCATCGGATTGTCCTACCCGCCGGATTGGGGCGAGCGCACGCTGTCGATCCGGCGCGGCGACAAGACGGTTCTCGAACCCAACATGACGCTGCATTTCATGCCGGCCCTGTGGCTCGACGACGGCGGCCTCGAATTGTCGGAAACAATCCTGATCACCGCGCAAGGCCCCGAGTGCCTGTGCCAGACGCCGCGCAAGCTGGTGGTCAAGACCTGAGGACCACGCCATGGGCAACTTCGCGGGATCATGGCAATTCTGGGCGCTGCTCTCGGCGGCCTTCGCGGCGCTGACCGCGATCTTCGCCAAGGTGGGTGTGGCCGGCATAAATTCCGATTTCGCCACCTTGATCCGCACCATCGTCGTGGTCTGTGTCCTGGCGGCGATTGTCGTGGGCACCGGGCAATGGCAATCGCCCGGAAACATTTCCGGCCGGACGTGGCTGTTCCTGACACTATCCGGTCTCGGCACCGGCGCGTCATGGCTATGCTATTTCAGGGCACTGAAGATCGGCGATGCCTCGCGCGTCGCCCCCGTCGACAAGCTGAGTGTGGTCTTCGTGGCGCTCTTTGGTCTTATGTTCCTCGGTGAAAAACTTGGGCCAGCCAACTGGCTTGGTATCGTCCTGATGACCGGCGGGCTGATCCTCATCGCTTGGCGTTAACGTCATCGGCGGCGTTCAGCACCGTCACCTGGATCGGCGTCGGCACAAAGTTGTTGCAGGGGTTCAGCACCTGCGGGCAATTGGAGATGACGGCCAGCACATCCATCCCGGCGCGCAAATCGACGTGGTCGCCAGGCTGCGATGATCCCGTGGCAATGGCGGCACTGCCGCCGGCATCGACTGGCACTTTCATGAACCAGTTGATGTTCGGCACGATGTCGCGCCAACCGAGGCCGTAGGGTTTCAGCGCCGCGAGGAAGTTTTCGCGGCAGCCGGTGTTGGGTACGCCATAGAGCATGCGATTCGATGGGATCGAACAGCAGCCGCCGATGGTGTCATGGCCGCCGAAGCTGTCCTCGATGATGGTGAAGAGCGGATTGGCACGATCAGAATAAAGCACATTGCCCTTGGTGAGCAGGATGGTGCCCGCCTTCTTGATGGTGTTGGGGGCGTGATAGCGCTCTTCGGGATCGGCGGCATTGTAGCACAGGAAATCAACCGCCTGCTTGCCCTTGAGGTCGGTGATGCGCAGCGTCTGCCCGCGCGCGATGAGCCTGCTCCAGTGGCCGCGGGCGGCAATGGTCTCGTCCTCGATGACGGTGCTGGTCTGGTCTAGGAAGAAGCGCATGTGAAAAGCCTGCCCCATTGCGGCAGCGCGTCGTTCACACCCGCCAGGCGCAGCGCATGCCAGGCCATGGCGTGGTTCGACGAGGTGATGGGGATGCCGATCTCGCTCTCGATGCCGCGCGCCGCTTGCGCCAGCCTGACTGATGTGCAGGAGACGAAGACCGCGTCGACTTTCGCCTTTGCCATGATGGTGGCGACACCCTGGCGGATCGAGGCCGGGGTGATGCGCGAGACGACGCGGTCATCCTGCTCGTTGAAGGAGCCGAAGACCGGAACCTCGAAGCCGCGGGCCTGAATGTAATCGGCGACTATGCGGTTGACGTCGGCGCGATAGGGGGTGAGCACGCCGATGCGTTTGGCGCCCAGCGCCCGGAAGGCGGCGAAGGCAGCGGTAATGGGTGTGGTGCATCGGGCATCGGGGCGCACGTGATGGATGCGCTCGAAAACTTTCTCCTCGCCAATCGCCATTGATGCCGAGGTGCAGCCATAGGCCACGACGTCGAGCGGGTTTCCGGGGAGGATCACATCGGTAGCCGATGCGATCAACGGTTCCATGGCGCGCAATGTATCAGGCGTGATCTGGGCGTCGTTCAGGATGCGGCTTTGATAGAGCGCCACGCCGTCGAGGCCCGCCATGATCAGGCGCCATTCATGTTCGATGGTAAAATCGGTGGCCAGCACCACGAGGCCGATGCGGGCGCGGCTGGCTATTCCCTGATCGGTTGCGAAGGGCAGATGCTCGATCAGGATCATGTCGTTCATGAATAGCCCCCTTGGCTTGCGGCGTTTGTACCAGAGAACGGCTGGTCCACCTATAGTGCGGCCATGATGATTCGATTGGGCCAGAAGATCCGCTCCCTCGCCGGTTTCCGCCGCGTGGCGCTGGCCCTTGCCGCAGGCGCCGTGGCCGCTCTGGCCCTGCCGCCACTAGGGCTGTGGCCGGCCTTGTTCGTGTCATTCCCGGTGTTCCTCGTCATGCTGGAAGGCAGCACCGGCTGGCGCTCCGCCTTGGCACTCGGCTGGAGCTTTGGCTTTGGTTACTTCGTTGTGGCCTTCCACTGGATCGGCTTTGCCTTTCTGGTCGATGCCAAGACCTATCTGTGGATGATGCCATTCGCGGTCGGTGGACTGGCAGCCAGCATGGCGATCTACTGGGGGCTGGCTGCCATGGCGGCGCAGCGCCTGGGCTTTCGCGGATTGCGGCTCACTCTGGCTTTTGCCGCTTTCCTGGCCATCGCCGAATGGCTGCGCGGGCACCTGTTCACCGGATTTCCGTGGGCGGTTCCAGGTTTAGCCGTTGATGGCATGGGGGCGGTGGCGCAGGCGGCAGCGATGATTGGCATGACCGGGCTGACGCTGCTTGTCGTGGCTTGGGCAGGCGCTGGTGCTGTGCTGTTCCAGCCGGAGTGGCGGCGGCAATGGCCGTGGGCGGCGCTGCTTGTGCTGCTGCTGCCAATCACCTGGGGGGGCGGAATGCTGCGGCTATCGGGTGCGGCGGTGGCGACGGTTCCCGGCGTGGCGCTGCGCATCGTCCAGCCCGACATTTCACAGGACGAGAAATGGCGTGAGGACAATACCCGCAATATCTTCGACACGCTGAAAGACATGTCGCGCGACCCGACTGCTGAATACCCGCGCGGCATTGCCGATGTCACCCATGTGATCTGGCCTGAGTCGGCGGTGCCGTTTCTCATCGAGCAAAGCCCCGTGGCACAGGCGGAATTGCGGCCGCTGCTGGATGGCCACACGGTGCTGATTACCGGTGCCCTGCGCCGCGAAATGCCAGCCGACGGCAATGTTGAACTGTCCCGCATCTTCAACAGCATCATCGTCTTTGACGGTGAGGCCCGGCCCATCGCCCATTACGACAAGTGGCGGCTGGTGCCGGGTGGCGAGTTCCTGCCCTTCGAATGGCTGCTCGAACCGCTCGGCTTCCGCAAGGTGGTGACGGTGCCGGGAAGCTTTGCCGCTGGACCCGGACCGGTGACCATACCGATCCCCAACGCGCCCAAGGCGGCGATGCTGGTGTGTTATGAGGTGGTGTTCCCCGACCGGCTGATCGACGCGGGCAACCGCCCCGGCTTCATCCTCAACGTCACCAATGACGGCTGGTTCGGCAACTCCACCGGCCCCTATCAGCATTTGGCCCAGGCGCGGCTGCGGGCCATCGAACAGGGCCTGCCGGTGGTGCGGGCCGCCAATACTGGCATATCGGCCATCGTCGATCCTTACGGTAGGATCACCGCCAGACTGACACTGATGACGCGGGGCGTTCTTGATGGAGCGCTGCCCGCCGCCATCCCGGTTACGATCTATGGCGTCTATGGCGACTGGGGCATGGCGGTGCTGGCTGCACTGGCGTTGCTGGCGGCAATTGGAACAGCCTGGCTCAAGCCGAAAGGAACTAGAAAGCTTTGATGTCTTTAAATCAATTGCGCCGTGGGTGCATGTATACTACGGTCGGCGTGTTCATTGGACGCGCGCCGGGCCGTGGACCGCCATCGCGGGAAAGCATGAACATCAGGCCGGGGGCAAATGGTCTGAGGGCATCATGACACGACGGGATCCAAACTTTATCGATGTGCATGTGGGCACCCGCATTCGCATGCGCCGCCAGTTTACCGGCATGAGCCAGGAGAAACTGGGCGAGCTTCTCGGCATCACTTTCCAGCAGGTGCAGAAATACGAGAAGGGTTCCAATCGTATCAGCGCTAGCCGACTCTATCTCACGGCCAAGGTTCTTGGTGTGCCGGTGCAATTCTTTTTCGATGACATTCCGGGCCTCGAAAATCGCGGCGGTTTTGGCGAGGCGCGCGAAGAAGACACGGTGCTGTCATCGCTGATGAATGCCGAGGGCGTGGTGCTGGCCAAGGCCTTCCGCGAGGCCGACAGTACCGGCAAGCGCAAGCTCATCGCCACCATCGCCAAGCTTATCGCGGAGTCCAAGGACTAGCGGCTCGTCACGCGCTTGTTCTTGACCAAGTCCCCTGACGCTGCCAAAAGGCGCTGGTTCAGGTGGGATCAAACACGCAATGTCACGCAAGAATTATCTGTTTACCAGCGAATCGGTGTCCGAAGGTCATCCGGACAAGGTTTGCGACCGCATTTCCGATGAAGTGGTGGACCTCTTCTACCGCGAGGCGCTGGCGCAGGGTTTTGACCCCTGGCAGGTGCGCGTCGCTTGCGAGACGCTGGCCACCACAAATCGCGTGGTCATCGCTGGCGAAACCCGCGGGCCTGCCTCGGTGACGCCGGCCAAGATTGAAGCGGTGGCGCGCCAGGCGATCAAGGATATCGGCTACGAGCAATCGGGTTTCCACTGGCAGACCGTCAAGGTCGAAATCCTGCTGCATAGCCAGTCGGCCGACATCGCGGTTGGCGTCGATGCCGGCGAGACAAAGGAAGAAGGAGCGGGCGACCAGGGCATCATGTTCGGTTATGCCTGCGACGAGACGCCGGAACTCATGCCGGCACCACTCTATTATTCGCACCGCATCCTCAAACTGCTGGCCGATGTCCGTCACAGCAAGAAGGAAGCGGCACTCGGGCCTGACTCGAAGAGCCAGGTGACCGTCCAATACAAGAACGGCAAGCCGGTCGGCGCCCGCCAGATCGTCGTGTCGCATCAGCATGTGGACGAGAGCCTGTCGTCGAAGGACGTGCAAAAGCTGGTGACTCCTTACGTGAAGAAGGCCCTGCCCAAGGGCTGGATCACCAAGGACACCGTCTGGCATGTGAACCCCACCGGCAAGTTCTATATCGGCGGACCCGATGGCGACTGCGGCTTGACCGGCCGCAAGATCATCGTCGACACCTATGGCGGTGCGGCACCACACGGCGGCGGCGCCTTCTCGGGGAAGGGCCCGACCAAGGTCGACCGGTCGGCGGCCTATGCGGCGCGCTATCTCGCCAAGAACGTGGTGGCGGCGGGGCTTGCCAAGCGCTGCACCATCCAGCTGTCCTATGCCATTGGCGTGGCCCAGCCGCTGTCGATCTATGTCGATACCCACGGCACCGGCAAGGTCAAGGAAGACAAGCTTGAGAAGGCCATCGCCAAGGTGATGGACTTGTCGCCGCGCGGCATCCGCACCCACCTTAATCTCAACCGCCCGATCTATGCGCGCACCTCGGCCTATGGTCATTTCGGCCGTGCCCCCGACAAGGACGGCGGCTTCTCGTGGGAAAAGACCGATCTCGCCAAGGCGCTCAAAGCTGCGGTGAAGTGAGAGACCCGGAAAAGAAATTCCAGTTCTACGGACGGCGCAAGGGTCATGCCTTGCGCCGTCATCATTTGCAGCTCATGGACGAGTTGCTGCCGAAGCTGCGCTATGACGGCGCGGCGCTGACGCCGCCGGCCTGGCTGGAAATCGGTTTCGGCGGCGGCGAGCATCTGGCGCATCAGGCGGTGCTGCATCCGGCTGTGTCGTTCATCGGTGCCGAGCCCTTCGTCAACGGCGTGGCCAAGCTGCTGGCGCTGATCGAAGAAAAACAGCTCGGCAATATCCGCATCCACGATGGTGATGCGCGCGAGCTTCTGGAAACACTGCCGGATGGCTGCCTCGAGCGCATCTATCTGCTCTATCCCGATCCGTGGCCCAAGGCGCGCCAGAACAAGCGGCGTTTTGTGAACGCGCCGGCGCTGGCGCAATTTCATCGCGTGTTGAAGCCCGGCGGATTATTTTTCTTCGCCAGTGACATTGAAGATTATGTGATGTGGACGCGCGCGCATGTGGCGGAACATGGCGGGTTCAGCGAAGAGGGCGACCCGGCGCGGCCTTACGAGAATTGGATTGAAACCCGGTACGAGGCCAAGGCAAGGCGCGAGGGGCGGGGGTCCGCGTATCTCAGGTTCCGCAACCTCTGAATCCATTCCACATTTTACCGGATTGACGATATTACCTCAAAAGAGTAAAACTATCTCCAGTATTGGAGTTGCACATGGCAAAGACAGTTGTCACCAGCCGCCAGCAGGTGCTTGAAAATATCGCCGTTTACCATCGGGCGGTGGCAAGTGCGGCGGGTTTGCAGAATCGGATTGGCCGCCACAAATCGTGGTATGCGGCGAAGGGCGCTGGCGGCAATTGGGTTTTTGGACCCAGCAAATTCATTGGTTATGCTGGCAATGACGCCGCTACTTATCTCGAAACCTATGACAGGATGGATGGCAGGGAATCGGAAGCCATACTTCGGGAATGGTTTGCGCCAGTCATGCCCCAGTCCGATCTTGGGATGGAACTGAAGGCAAGCTTCCAGCAGTTTGCGGCGGGTTTCGGCAAGCGGCCTAACGAAAGCTGGCGCGTCAGTATTGCCATCGAGATGCCCGCCACATCCGGGAGTCAGTCAGATGAAGCAGCGCGGCTCATGTCACGGGTTGTCTCCGATCCCGCCATCTGCGGCGGCAGGCCTTGCATCCGTGGCACCCGCATGCGGGCCAGCGACATTGTGGACATGATCGGCCACGGCGCAAGCGAAAGCGAGATACTCGCGGATTTTCCTTATATCGCCGCTGAAGACATAAGAGCGGCATTGCTCTATGCGGCGCGCGCCATGGACCATGACGTGGTCCGGGCGGCGTGACGCCGCGTTTTGTCATCGATGAACAACTGCCGCCGGCGTTAGCCGAACGGCTGCGCGGCGAGGGCTACGATGCCATCCATGTTTTTAATGGCGGGCTTGGCGGGCATCCGGATGAGGCAATTGCCCGGGAAGCCATGGCACGCGGCGCGATCCTGATCACCAAGGATGCGGATTTTGTGACTAAATCCAATCTCGGAACTTTTTCCGCGCCGATCATCTGGATTCGACTCGGCAATGTGACCAATTCGGCGCTGTGGGCCAGTCTCAGGCCGGTTCTTCCGGCGGCCCTGGCGGCGATCAGGCGTGGTTCGCGCATCGTCGAGGTGGTTTGACCCAAAGCCCCAAAAGCCCCTTGAACTCCGGGCGGCGAGGGCGTATGTGACGGCTAACTTAGGTTCACTCACATAGCCACGAAAGTGGAGATCGAGGGTGGGTCCCAGCCCGGGACCCGCTTTTTTTATTGTCTGAAGGTTGCCGATGACGGAGCAGAGACTGGCACGCGAAGTTGGCCCCGCCCAGCGGGTGGCAGCGCTTGTCGAGCCGGTGCTGGCGGACTTGGGTTTCCGGCTGGTGCGCATCAAGCTGACCGGTTCGACCTTGCAGATCATGGCGGAACGGCCCGACGGCACCTTTGCCATCGAGGACTGCGAACAGGTGAGCCGGGCGATTTCGCCGTTGCTCGATGTCGAGGATCCGATTTCGTCGCGGTACCAGCTTGAAGTCTCTTCGCCCGGTATCGACCGGCACTTGGTGCGTCCGTCGGATTTTGAAATCTGGGCGGGCCATGAAATCAAAGTCGAGATGGCGGTGCCGGTGGCCGGCCGCAAGCGCTTTCGCGGTGAGCTGGAAGGCTGCCACGAAGGCGAAGTGCGCCTGTTCATCGAGAACCCGGAGGGGATGGCCAAGGAGCCGCTGCTGGTGGGCGTGCCCTTTGCCGATATCTCGGAAGCGAAACTGGTTCTGACCGACCAACTGATTGCCGCGGCCCGCGCCCGTCTGGCCCCCAGGGGCTATGGCGACGGGGCCGAAATCGACGAAGACAAAATTGTTGCAGACGACAGGAGTGAAGACAATGGCTGAACCCGCAGTGAGCGCCAACCGGCTTGAGCTTTTGCAGATTGCCGACGCGGTGGCGCGCGAGAAATCGATCGACAAGTCGGTCGTCCTGCAGGCCATGGAGGAGGCGATCACCAAGGCCGCCAAGGCGCGCTATGGCGTGGAGAACGAAATCAAGGCCGAGATCGACGGGCGCACCGGCGAGACCCGGCTCAATCGCCTGTTGCTGGTGGTCGAAAAAGTCGAGAACGACTCGACTGAAATTGGTCTCGCCGAAGCCCAGTCGCGCAATCCGGCGGCCAGCCTCGGCGACCAGATCATGGAGCCGCTGCCGCCCATCGAATTCGGCCGCATCGCGGCGCAGAACGCCAAGCAGGTCATCGTCCAGAAAGTGCGCGATGCCGAACGCGAGCGCATGTATGACGAATTCAAGGAGCGCATCGGCGAGATTGTCCACGGCACGGTAAAGCGTGTCGAATATGGCAATGTGATCGTCGACCTCGGGCGTGGCGAGGGCATTGTGCGCCGCGACGAGTCGCTGCCGCGCGAAACCTTCCGGCCTGGCGACCGCATCCGCGCCTATGTCTATGACGTGCGCCGCGAGCAGCGCGGCCCGCAGATTTTCCTGTCGCGCACCCATCCCGAATTCATGTCGCGGCTGTTTGGACAGGAAGTGCCGGAAATCTATGACGGTGTGGTTCAGGTCGTGGCGGTGGCGCGCGATCCGGGTTCGCGCGCCAAGATCGCGGTGCGTTCCAAGGACGGGTCCATCGATCCGGTCGGCGCCTGCGTCGGCATGCGCGGTTCGCGCGTTCAGGCCGTCGTCAACGAGTTGCAGGGTGAGAAGATCGACATCATCCAGTGGTCGCCGGATGTGGCGTCCTTCGTGGTCAACGCGCTGGCTCCCGCCGAAGTCACCAAGGTGGTGCTCGACGAGGAGGCGGAGCGCATTGAAGTGGTGGTGCCCGACGAACAATTGTCACTGGCGATCGGTAGGCGGGGACAGAATGTCAGGCTTGCCTCGCAATTGACCGGCTGGGATATCGACATCATGACGGAGGCCGAGGAGTCGGAAC
>JBKJQD010000430.1:0-16335 GCA_046594125.1 Aestuariivirga sp. | reverse complement strand
CGAAGCGCGCCGTCTCGCCGGGCGGTTCGAATGGCACTACACGCCCAAACACGGAAGCTGGCTCGACCCCGGCCTTCGCCGGGGCAGGCTATGGCCGAATCCGAACTCGGCGTCCTCGCAACTCAGTGTCTGGACCGCCGCATCCCCGACACAACAAAACTGACTGAAGAGGTCGCGGCCTGGCAGGAGAACCGCAACAAACACCACGCCAAAGCCGGCTGGCAGTTCACAATAGCTGACGCCCGTGTCAAACTGAAAAGGCTCTACCCGTCATTCTGAATGACTCGCGGCACTAGCTGGCCACTTGTCTGTTTTAGTTGACGTCTGGCTTTCAGATCATTTTTTTCAAAGGTCGAGCGCCAAGCATTCTGAGCTCATGATCTGGCGGCGGTCATTCATCAAGGTGACGGCGATGATTGGATGCACTGCGACTTGGCCAGTTGGTAACAGTACCACCAAAACTGGCGTAAGAGACTTTGCCACCGGATCGCGCCGGGAAGCCGCACCAAAGGCGTCTCTGTGACCGGCTTAAGGATGCCCAATCGACGCAAGCCTCGGACATGTCGGGCACAAATTGCCCCACGGCCAAAATCGATATTTATCCAACAATATCAATGAGCTAGCTGGCGGAAGAGGAGGGATTCGAACCCTCGATACGCTTTCACGTATGCACGCGTTCCAGGCGTGTGCCTTAAACCACTCGGCCACCCTTCCATGAAGTCGGGCGCAATATAGCCATCGAAAGCCTTTAATCAAGCACTGTTGAGTGGCGGTGAAGACCATGCCGCATTATATCGGGCCTGACCGACAAGGAGACCGGACCATGTTCTTTGCCCGCAAGAAATCCGAAATGATCAATGCCACGGGAGCGCTTCCCGGCAGCCCTGAGGCCATCGCCACGGCGGAGCGGCATTTTGTCAACGGCAACGCCCTCAAGGGGCCCTATCCGCAAGGCTCGGAAACAGTGATATTCGCGTTTGGCTGTTATTGGGGGGCGGAGCGCAAGTTCTGGCAGGTTCCCGGTGTGTGGGTCACGGCGGTGGGCAATGCCGGCGGCCACACGCCAAATCCCACCTATGAAGAAGTCTGCTCCGGTCTGACCGGCCATACCGAATCGGTGCTGGTGGTTTTTGAGCCGTCAAAGGTGAGTTTCGAGGCGCTGCTCAAGGTGTTCTGGGAAGCCCATGACCCGACACAGGGGATGCGCCAGGGCAATGACGTGGGCTCGCAGTACCGTTCTGCGATCTATTGGACGACGCCCGCCCAGCGCGAGGCGATTGCGGCATCGAAGGCGGCGTTCCAGGCGGCACTGTCGGCCAAGGGCTTTGGCACCATCACTTCGGAAATCGCTGAAGCGGGCCCGTTCTATTTCGCGGAAGCCTATCACCAGCAGTACCTCGCCAAGAATCCGCGCGGCTATTGCGGGCTGGGCGGGACGGGTGTGTCCTGCCCGATCGGCATGGGGGACGCCGCCTGACACGCAAACGTGTGTCGCGCGTGAGCGGACGATGGGGTGGAGTGTGGCGGCCATGAAACGCCGCACATTCCTGTCAGGCCTCGCCGCCGTTGTCCCAGTCTCGCACGCCGAGGCCGCGACCCTCACGCTGAACCTGCACGGCGCCACCGCGACAGTCGATACCGGAAGCGCTGATCCGGCAAAAATTGAGCTCATCCGCAGCTGGGTAACCAAATCCGCCGATGCGGTTTTCACTTACTACGGCAAGTTTCCGGTGCCGATGGTCGATATCTACCTTGAGGTGCGCGATGGTGCCGACGTCGATGGCGGCCACACCATGCCGGGCGAGGTGCCGCATATCGAAATCGAAATAGGCCGTAACGCCAGTGCCGATGCCCTGCTGCATGACGACTGGGTGATGGTGCATGAGATGATCCATCTGGCCTTTCCGTGGATGAACATGCAGCATAACTGGATGGCCGAGGGCCTTGCGGTTTATGTCGAATCGATCGCCCGGATTCAGGCGGGCCATTTGCCGCCGGCGCAGATCTGGGGCGATTTTACCCGCATGATGCCCAAGGGCTTGCCGAAAAAAGGCGACGGCGGCTTTGATGTCACCACCAACCATGGCCGCACCTATTGGGGTGGTGCCATGTTCTGCCTGCTCTGCGACGTTCGCATCCGCCAGGAAACCGATGGGCATTTCGGCCTGCAGCACGCCTTGCGCGCCATCAACGGGTCACGCGATTTCCGGCGGGAATGGGATTTTCTCGACACCCTGAAGATCGGCGATGCCGCTACCGGGCGCACCGTGCTGGTCAGCCAGTATGACGCGATGAAGGAGACACCAGTGACGCCGGATCTCGCCGGCCTGTGGCGCGATCTCGGTATCACCGTCATGGATGGCGCGGTGGCTTTCGATACCGCGGCACCGCTGGCCAGTATCCGCAAGGCGATCGAGACGCCGATTGTCTGATCAACGCTCGGCCCGGTCCGCCAGGTACCAGGCGGTTATCGGCTTCGACAGAATCCAGGCCAGCGTGGCGATGGCGATGCCCACATAGGCATCGATGGCATAGTGCCAGACGAGATGAATTGAACCCAGGACGATGAGGCCCGCAAAGACCGGGCCCAGGACGCGCAGCACGCCGCCATAGGACCAGCAGCCCAAGCACACCAGCACGGCAACCGCGGTGTGCATGCTGGGCATGGCCGAGATCAGCGAGATGGAGGGGTCGCCCAGATAAGTAGCCCAGATACGGTCCTGAATATCCAGCGCCTTGAGGCCATAGATCTGGTCGACGGCGTGGAGATAGGCCATCTGGGCGGCGTAGGGGTCGGCCAGCATGGTGACGCGGGCAAAGTAAACCGGCCCCGCCGAAGACAGCAGTACCGCGAGGAAGGTGCCGCCGATGCCCCAGGTGAGAAGCATGGCGAGAAGGAAACGATGGCGTCCGGGGCTGCGCTCGGCCTGGAAGGCCACAACAAAGCAGGAGGCAAAGAGAACCGGAAACCACAGCACGTAATTGCGGTCGAGCAGGAAGGTGATGAGCGGATGCCCAAGAAGCGGCTGCAGCCACTCGTGGGGATAGAAACCAAAATGCAGGATGCGGTCCATATCACCCAGGCGCTCGTCCCAGCGGAAACCGCCAAAACGCGATACGCTGTTCTTCGCCATGGTGAAGCCGCCCATGAGCAGAAAGACGAAGATCATGCCATTGGCGCCATTGGCAAGGCGGGCCGGATTGAGAATGTCGTGGCGCAGCCAGCGGGCCATTTCGGCCAGGGGGGCTGGCGGCCGCTCGATCAGCACCATGCGCAGAAGTTTGTAGAGCACGATGGCGAGGCCGGCGAGGCCGACATAACTGACGACGAAATCAAGCGGCGAAGCGGCGAGGAGATAACCCGATGCCAGCGACAGCAAGAGGCCTGCGCTGAAAATCGTCGCCCCGCCGGCAAAGAGCAAGGCGTGATGGCCAAGCCCTAAGACGAATTCCGTGACGAGGGTGCGGACATAGCCCGCAGCCGGGCGTTCCACCGCCACCGGTGACATTATCCCATGCGCCATGTCGCGGCATTCCCCCCAAGATCAAGTGGCGAACCTTAGGCGCCGCGGCTTTAAGGGACCGTAAATCATCTGGCGGACTTGTCGGCAACCCATATTCCCCGTTCTCTCCATGGCCGGGCCTGACCCGGCCACCCAGACTGGGTCACCGGCTCAAGGCCGGTGATGGAGAGTTATGGGCCGGTATCACACATCCAGATTTGCCACATTGAGCGCGTTCTCGCGGATGAAATCGCGGCGCGGTTCGACGATGTCGCCCATCAGTTTGGTGAAGATGTCGTCGGCCTCATCGAGTTCGGTGACTTTTACCCGCAGCAGCGAGCGCACATTGGCATCGAGCGTGGTTTCCCAGAGTTGCTCCGGGTTCATTTCACCAAGCCCCTTGTAACGCTGCATGGCGATGCCCTTGCGGCCCGCCGCGAAGACCGCGTCAAGTAAATCACTGGGGCCGAAGATCGCCGTATCGGAATCCTTGCGCCGCAGCTTGGCGGGTTTCGCATAGATTTCCTGCAAATGATCGGCGCGTTTGTCGAGGCGCAGCGCATCGGCCGATGCAATGAGTTTGCCGTCGAGCGTCCAGCTTTCCTTCACACCGCGCACCTCGCGGGTGAAAGCAAGGCCGCCATCCTCAGTTGGCGCACCTAGCCAGCCGCGTTCGGTTTCGTCCGAAATCACATCGAGACGGCGGGCGATATAGGCGGCCGCACCGCTGGCATTCCCGGCATTCGACAGCACCTCGGGATTGAGCGAGCCGGCAATGGCCGCCTGCTCGATGACGCTGCGCGAGTAGCGCGAGTGCAGGGCATCGAGTGCGGCGCGGATCGACAGGGCTTCCTCGACGATGGCGCGGAGGTCCTGGCCACCGCGTTCGCTGCCGTCGGCCAGCACCAGTGTCGAGCTTTCGAGGCCGGTATCGACCAGATAATTTTCCAGCGCCTTGTTGTCCTTGAGATACTGCTCCGAGGAGCCGCGCTTTACTTTGTAAAGCGGCGGCTGGGCGATATAGAGATGGCCGCGCTCGATCACCTCGGGCATCTGGCGGTAGAAGAAGGTCAGCAGCAGGGTGCGGATATGGGCGCCGTCGACGTCGGCGTCGGTCATGATGATGATCTTGTGATAGCGCAGCTTCTCGATGTTGAATTCCTCGCGCCCGATGCCGGTGCCAAGTGCCGTGATCAGCGTGCCGATCTCGGCCGAGCCCAGCATCTTGTCGAAGCGGGCGCGTTCGACGTTCAAGATTTTGCCGCGCAACGGCAGCACCGCCTGGTTCTCGCGGTTTCTGGCCTGCTTGGCGGAGCCGCCAGCCGAGTCGCCCTCGACGATGAAAATCTCGGTTTGCGAGGGATCACGGTTCTGGCACTCGGCCAGTTTGCCGGGTAGGCCTGCGATATCGAGCGCCCCCTTGCGCCTGGTCAGTTCACGGGCCTTGCGGGCGGCCTCGCGGGCTGCGGCGGCTTCCACCACCTTGCCGACAATCGACTTGGCTTCGGAAGGGTGTTCCTCGAACCAGGCGCCAAGCTGTTCGTTGATGAGATTCTCGACGACGGGCCGCACTTCCGATGAAACGAGCTTGTCCTTGGTCTGCGACGAGAATTTCGGATCGGGAACTTTCACCGACAACACGCAGGTCAAGGCCTCGCGCGCGTCGTCGCCGGTCAGCGCTACTTTCTCCTTCTTGGCGATGCCGCTGGTATTGGCATAGTTGTTGACGACGCGGGTCAAGGCGCCACGAAAGCCCGCCAGATGGGTGCCGCCGTCGCGCTGCGGAATGTTGTTGGTGAAGCACAGCATATTCTCGTGGTAGCTGTCGTTCCACCACAGGGCGCAGTCGATGGTGATGCCCTCTTTCTCGCCGTGGATCATGATCGGCTCTTTCAGCACGGCCTGCTTGGCGCGATCGAGATAGCGCACGAAGGCGGCGATGCCACCCTCATAAAACAATTCCACATCCTTGGCTTCGACGCCGCGCTTGTCCGACAAAAGTATGCGAACGCCGGAATTGAGGAAGGCCAATTCGCGCAGACGATGCTCGATCGTGGCAAAATCGAAATCGGTTTTGGTGAAGGTTTCGGTCGAGGGCTGGAAAGTCACCTCGGTGCCCTTGCGGCCCGGCGCGTCAGCCACCACGGCGAGTGGCGCATCGGGCACGCCATGGGTGAAGCTCATGAAGTGTTCCTTGCCATCGCGGAAAATGGTGAGCTTCAGTTTCACCGACAGCGCGTTGACCACCGAGACGCCGACACCATGCAGGCCGCCCGAGACCTTGTAGGAATTCTGGTCGAATTTTCCGCCGGCATGGAGCTGGGTCATGATGACCTCGGCCGCCGATACGCCCTCGCTCTGGTGAATGCCAGTCGGGATGCCGCGGCCATTGTCGGTGACGGTGACCGAGCCTTCAGCGTTGAGGGTTACCGTGACCCGGTCGGCATGGCCGGCAAGGGCCTCGTCAATGGCGTTGTCGACGACCTCATAGACCATGTGATGCAGGCCCGAGCCATCGTCGGTGTCGCCGATATACATGCCGGGGCGTTTGCGCACCGCGTCGAGGCCCTTCAGCACCTTGATCGAGTCGGCGTCATAGGCTTCGTTCCCGGGGATCATTTCGTCTGACATCAGGTTCTCTTCATTTCCGAAATTGTTCCGTCTCCCACATGGAAGACCGCCGCATCACGCCCCAGACCCTCAAACAACTCCGCATCGGTGCCCGTCATCCATGACTGGCAGCCAAGGGCCGCCAGGGCATCGAAAAGTCCCCGCCGGCGCTCGCGGTCGAGATGGGCCGCCACCTCGTCCAAGAGCAGCAGAGGAGCTATGCCGCTCTCTTGGCTCACCGCCCGTGCCTGGGCCAGTGTCAGGCCGATCAGCAGGGCTTTCTGCTCACCTGTCGAACACAGTCCGGCTGGCATGTTCTTGGGTCCATGCAGCACACTCAAATCGCTGCGATGCGGCCCGCTCAGTGTACGCCCTGCCGCCTTGTCCTGTCCCCGCGAATCGGCCAGCAGTCTACGATATTCGTCCTCGGCGCGCACTGCCGGCATGCGCGAAATAAGGGCCTCGATCTCGCCCTCGACGCTGACCACTCCCCACGGGAAAGCGCTGGTTTCGCGGGCCTCGGAAATGTGATGGCCGAGTGCATCCAGGGCGGTCAGACGAGCTGCCGCGATAGCCACCGCTGCTTCCGCCATATGGGCCTCGAGACTCGCCAGCCAGGTGGTGTCGGGGCGGGTCTCCTCGAGCAGCAGGTTGCGCTCACGCATGACCTTCTCGAAGACCAGGATGCGGGCGCCATGTTCGGGATCGAAGGCGGCTACCAGGCGGTCGAGAAAGCGGCGGCGGTCGGAGGCAGGCCCGGCAAACAGGCGGTCCATGGCGGGGGTGAGCCACAGCTGGCGCATGTACTGGCCAAGGGCGCCGGAGCTTTTCCGCACCACGCCGTCGATGATGACAAGGCGGCTCTGACTGACGCCGTCACCACCCTCACCCAGCCCGGTCCAGCCAGTGCCGAGCGGCACCGGGCCATCGGTGGTGGCGATTTCCGCCGCAATCGCCCAGGCGCCATGGCCGCCGTGGCGGGCCAGTTCGTCGAAGCTGGCACCACGCAAGCCCCGGCCCGGTGTCAGCAGCGAGATGGCTTCGAGCAGATTGGTCTTGCCCGCCCCATTGGCGCCGGTCAGTGCGACGCGGCTTGCCGCAACCTCCAGCCGCAATCCGCCATAGTTGCGGAAATCGGTGAGGGTGAGGCGGGTAAGGGCGAGGGGCCGGGGACGTTCCATTTCAACAACAAAGTATCCCCTCTCCCCCGCTGGCGCGGGGAGAGGGGAAGGTAGGGCAGTGATGGCGTGGACGTTAAAACTACACCCGCATCGGCATCAGCACATAGAGGGCTTGTTCGTCGGCTGGATCACGCACGATGGTGGGCGAACCGGCATCCGCCAGATTGAACACGATGGCCTCGGATTTCACCTGGCCCGCCACGTCGAGCAAATAGCGGGCGTTGAAGCCGATTTCGATGGCATCGGCGTCATAGCTGCACAGGAGTTCTTCCTCGGCCGAACCTGAGTCCGGGTTGTTGACCGACAGCATGAGTTTGCCCGCCGACATGTGCAGTTTGACGGCGCGGCCCTTCTCCATGGAGATGGTCGACACCCGGTCGACAGCGGAGGCGAAGCTGCGGGCGTCGATCTCCAGCACCTTGTCATTGTGGCGCGGGATCACCCGCTCATAATCGGGGAAGGTGCCGTCGATAAGCTTCGATGTCAGCGTCAGGTTGCCGGCGGTAAAGCGGATCTTGGAGGCCGACAGTGCCACCTCGATTTCGGCGTCGACGCCTTCGAGAAGCTTGACCACTTCCAGCACGGTCTTGCGCGGCACGATTACGCCGGGCATGCCCTTGGCGCCGTCGGGCCGGGGGATTTGCGCCTGCGCCAGGCGGTGGCCATCGGTGGCCACGGCGCGCAGCAGATTGCCGGCGGTGACTTCATGGAAATAGATGCCGTTCAGATAGTAGCGCGTCTCTTCGGTGGAGATGGCAAAGCGCGTCTTCTCGATCAGGCCCTTGAGGTCGCCAGCCGAAATGCCGAAGGTGTTGGGAAACTCGCCGGTGGCGAGATCGGGGAAATCTTCGGGCGGCAGAGACTGCAGGCTGAAGCGCGAGCGCCCGGCGAAGACATTGATACGGTTCACGTCTCCGCCCTGGTCGAGTTCGAGCTGGGCGCCGTCGGGAAGCTTCCTGACGATGTCATACAGCATGTGGGCTGGCACCGTGGCGGCCCCAGGCGTTGCCACCATGGCGGCAACGCTCTCGACGATCTCGATGTCGAGGTCGGTGGCGGTCAGTTTCAGGTCACCGCCGGTTGCCTGCAACAGGACGTTGGACAGGATCGGGATGGTATTGCGGCGCTCGACGACCGACTGCACATGGTTCAGCGCCCGCAGAAAGGCGCTCCGTTCGATCGTCACACGCATAACCGGATATTCCCCTGTCTCGCTGCCCGGCAAACCCTGCCGGGCCGTAGACATTGGCAAGGAACATTGAGGAATTCAAGTCCGCCCCAGTAAAAATTGAGGACGATACAGCCTCACTGCCAATATTCGATTGACTGCCCCCGCCCAAAGGATTCTAAATGCGCTAGTCTTCTGATGGGAAAAGCGTGTCCTACTTCAGGAGTCAGGTGGCAACTGTCGCCTTTGCTGTTAGCTCCGGGTTTGGAAATCGAAAGCTAACTGCTTCGGATAGCGGCGGGTGTGAGTGCGAACGCACTCCCACCTGCCGAACCTGAAGCGATCATAAGCGCGAACTTGTACACGCATATCACCAACTCCTTAGGTACGGCGGGTTTGATCCCGCCACTCCGGATCGCTTTCTTGCGCACCGCCTGTAAAGTGCGCCGTCTACGAATCAGAAGGCCCTAAGAGTTTGGCGACAGTTGCCGGATGAGACAGTGGCGCGATTGGGCGCCGGTTTCAAGTCTTGTCGCTGTGGAAAACTCCCGTTTGCGGCGACAATGGGCGGAAGGCGGAATTTGAAGCGGCGCTCGTGTCGTCGCCCCTCGATAGAGGGGCGAGGACAATCTCAGCCCTGTTCAACCAGGCGGATCAGCATCGCCACTTCGCGGGCGAGTTTGTCGTCGGTCTTCACCAGTTCTTCGATCTTGCGCACCGCGTGCAGCACGGTGGAATGATCGCGGCCACCAAAGCGGCGGCCGATCTCGGGCAAGGAGCGCGAGGTCATCTTCTTGGCCAGATACATGCCGATCTGGCGCGGCACCACCACGGTTCGGGCGCGGCGCGGTGACAGCAGATCAGTGCGCGCGACATTGTAGTGGCGGCCGACGATCTTCAGGATGTCGTCGATCTTGATGCGGGCGCCATCCGGGTTGGCCGACATGTCACGCAGCACCATGGCGGCGAGGTCAAGCGTCACCGGGGACTGGTTAAACTGCTGATAAGCCATGACACGGTTCAAGGCCCCTTCCAGTTCGCGGCCGCTGCCCATCATGCGGTTGGCGATGAATTCCAGAACCTCATCCGGAATGGTGACCGAGGGTTCACGGCGCAAGGTGGCTTCATAGCGGGTGTGGAGAATGCGGCGGCGGAGATCGAGATCGGGCAGTTCGATATCGACGACCAGGCCACCGATCAACCGCGAGCGCATGCGCTGGTCCACGGCATCGAGCTGGGCGGGCGGCACATCGGCGGCAACGATCACCTGACGCCTCGAGTCGACCAGCGAATTGAAGGCGTGGCAGAATTCCTGCTGCATGGTCTTGCCCTGCAGGAACTGGAAATCATCGATCAGCAGCACGTCGGTGGACTGGAACTGGTCCTTGAAGGAAATCGTGTCGCGCTGTCTAAGCGCCATGACGAAACCATACATGAAGCGTTCGGCGGTGAGGAACATCACCTTGCGGTTGGGATGGAGTTCGCGGATGCGATGGCCCACGGCATTGAGAAGGTGGGTCTTGCCCAATCCCGACTGGGCGTGGATGAACAGCGGGTTGAAGCTGATGGGTGCGCCCTGCAAGGCATCGGCGACGCGGCACACGGCGGCATGGGCCAGCTGGTTCGAGCCGCCGACCACGAAGCTGTCGAAGGTCTGGCTGGGATCAAGCGGCGTGTTGCGGTCGATGGCTACTGACGGAGTGTTGCCCGGCGCGGCAGGGGCTGGTGCAGTTGCGGCAGCCTCGGGGCGGCGCTCGGTATTCTCGGTGGCGCGCACCGGGATGCCGCGGGTGCGGACCTTGACCATCACCGTATCGACGGGCCCAAGTTCGGCTTCGCAGATTTTATGGAGCTTTGACAAATAATGGGTTTCGATCCAGGACTTCAGGAAGCGGGTCGGCACCGAGACCGCCAGGCGGCCATCGCCAAAGTCCTCGATCTCCATGCGCGCAAACCAGCTTGAATAGAGGTCCTCGCCCAGTTCAGCGCGCAGGCGTTGTGATACGCGATCCCACTGTTGTTTGAGAGCGTTGGTTACTGCCGTCATTTTTATCCGCCGTTTCTTGTGGCCCGGCCCCCGGGCAAATTCATTCCTGCCGGGCCCCACACTTCTGGAGCCCGCCCAATATCTGTCACTTGCGCGGGGCAAACCCTATCCCGCGGCGAACGCCCGCTGATTGATTGACATCATCACCGCCCCATCTCGACTACACTGATTGCCCTGCCTTGCCGGATGATCTCCGCCATCGCGTGCACACATTACGCAAACAAACCCTCATGATCGGATCATGCCGATCCAGTACCAAGCCGCAATTTACCTTAGACCGAGCCCCCGGCAGACTTCTCGCCGCAAGCTTAATCAGACCCCCCGGTCCAATTCCGCGGAGGCCAAGGCCACCGGGCAAAAGCAACCTACAAAAGCGCTGGCCGCTCCCGCAACCTGAATCACCAATCGCTCCGTACACGGAGAGTGCTTGACACGGGCCGGTTTTTGCGGCGCGCCGCAGAGTCAAATGTAACTCCATGAAGAGTCTCTGGATTTTTTCCAGAAGGTCAAAAGCTGGTGATGCAAATGGGCAACAGAATTCGCCTGCAGCGGAGAAACCGGCGGTTTCATAATTGTGGCCGATTGCAACCCGTTTCCGGCACCATTCTGCAAGGTCTTGAAAAATTTAGGTGATTTCTGCGCGATACCATCCGTCCCCGGATAAACAAAACGCGCCGGACGGGGAGCGTCCAGCGCGTCAATCAGCCAAGGCTGTGAAAAACTTTAGGCTTTCAGGGCCTTAACACGGCTGGTCAGGCGCGAAACCTTGCGCGACGCGGTATTCTTGTGCAGCACGCCCTTCTGGGCGCCGCGCATCAGTTCGGGCTGGGCGGCGTGGAGAGCCGCCTCTGCGTCACTGCGGTTGCCGGAAGCAATGGCTTCCTCGACCTTGCGTACGGTGCTGCGGATGCGGCTGACGCGGTTCTTGTTGATCACGGTCTTGCGGGCGCTGGCGCGGGTGGCCTTCTTCGCCGATTTGGTATTGGCCATTTGGCTTTGATCCTGCTTGCTGAAACTCGTATGATGGCGCCACAAATACGGCCAACCGCCTGCCACAGGCAGACGGCCCCGTATCACCGGTCCATCGGGATGGCGGGCTTATAGATTGGGCGGGAGGTGGCGTCAATTGCCTTCTCGTCCAGCAGAACTTGCAACGGCTGATTCTCCGGCGCATGAGTAACCATCTGGTGACTTAAGGAGGCCGTCATGCTGTCTGATACGGGCATTCCGCTGCTGGGGATCGGAACCTTTCCCCTGACCGATACCGAGGTCCAGCGCGCCGTCATCACTGCCATTGAGGTTGGCTTCCGTCACATCGACACGGCCCAGATGTATGGCAATGAAAAGCAGGTGGGTAAAGCCATCCGCACAGCTGGTGTGCCACGCCCGGAACTTTATGTGGTCACCAAGGTCGATCCCGGCAATCTCGCAGCCAGCCGCTTCAAATCTTCGGTCGAGAAGTCGATCGCCGATCTCGGCTCGCCAGCCGACCTGCTCCTCATTCACTGGCCGCCCGCCGATGCTGAGATTGAAGCCGCTATCGACCGCCTGGCCGAGGCCCACGCCGCTGGCCTGGCAAAGAACATCGGCATCAGCAATTTTCCAACCCGGCTGATGCGCCAGGCGGCGGCGCGCTCGCCAGTGAAGCTGATCAACAACCAGGTGGAGTTCCATGCGCTGATCGACCAGGGCGCCGTGCTGGCGCAGGCGCGGGCCCTGGGCATGACGCTCTCGGCCTATTGTCCGCTGGGCCGCGGCATGGTGATGAAAGATGCGGTGATCCAGGAGATCGCCGCCAGGCACGGGCGCTTGCCCTCGGAAGTGGCGCTGCGCTGGATCATCCAGCAGGGTGTTGCCGCCGTCCCGATGACCACCAAGCGCGACAACGCCATCAGCAATTTCAGCACCCTGTCATTCACATTGCCTGATGAAGACATGGCGGCGATCAGTGCCCGCAGCATCCAGAACAAGCGGCTGATTTCGCCCTCGTGGATGCGCGGGCGCTGGGACAATGAGACGGCCTGAGAACAAGAAACAAGAGATCAGCCGATGATCCGCAAAGCCCGGGGAAAGCTGGTCAGGCATTCGATGCCGTTGGCCGTTACCACGACATCATCCTCGATGCGCACGCCGGCCTCGTTTTCGCGGTAGAGGCCTGGCTCGATGGTAAAGACCATACCGGATTCGAGGACGTCCATGTTGCCGCGCATGATCTGCGGTGCCTCGTGGATATCAAGGCCAAGGCCGTGGCCGGTCTTGTGGCGGCGGAACCGGGCGAATTGCGATTGCTCGAGAACCTTCTGCACCGCGTCGTCGACCTCGGACGCGGTGATGCCGGGACGCGATACCTCGCGGCCGCGGGTATTGGCCGCCAGAACGGTTTCATAAAAGGCCCGGTCATGCTCCGACACTTCCTGCACGAAAAAGGTGCGGGTGATGTCGGCGCTGTAGCCCTGATGACTGCCGCCGAAATCGAAGAGCAAGGCATCGCCGGGTTTGATCCGATAATCATGCCGGGCATGGGCATGGGGTTTGGCCGCATTGCCACCGGCTGCCACGATGGGGGCGAAGGCCAGACCATCGGCGCCTTGCGCGAACAGGTTGCGCAGCAGAATGGCTTCGACTTCGGTCTCCGTCATGCCGACTCGGAACTCGCCCAGCGTCGCCTCGAGGGCTGCTTCCGAAAGTGCTATGGCCTTGCGCAGCAGATCGAGTTCGGCGGCAGTCTTGTGCAGGCGCAATCTTGAAATCGCCACGTGGGCATCGACAAATTCCGCACCGGGCAGGGCCTTCTGCAGCGCCAAGAGATCGAACACCCGCATGCGCTGGCCTTCGACGCCGATGCGGGTTCCGGCACGGAGTTGCGACAGAGCACCCCCCGCCGCCATGAAGGCGTCCATGTAACCCGCCTCGTCGCGCCAATCGAAGACCTGCCCCGGAAAGCCGATGGGCGTGAACGACCCCATTTCCAGATTGGGCACCACCGCCACAGGCTCGCCAATACGCGGCACGATGACCGCCAATGGCCGCTCCATCTGGTGGAAGTCCTTGGCGAAGACACGGCGGAAATTGGCGCCGGGCACCAGAATAACGGCATCAAGGCCGGTAGCGGTGAGGATGTCATAGACCGGAGAAAGCATGCTCATGATCGCCAAGACTATGGGCACAAGCCGGAAGTGTCGAGGGTCAACCTGCAACAGCAATTGCCAGACCACCTGCCGACGGATAGTCTGACAACGGGGGCCGGATATGAAAGGGACTACGGCGATGTTGAAACTGATGGCCGCTGCGGCGGCGCTTTCCATGATGACTGCTGCAGCGCTGGCCGAGGGCCCGGCACTGGGCGGACATTATACGGTGCAGGGCACCAACTTGAACGGTTCGCCCTATAGCGGCGAAGCCGACATCACCGTCACGACGGAAACCACCTGCCGTATCGAATGGACGACCGGCGATACCTCCTCGTCGGGCATCTGCATGCGCAACGATGACTCCTTTGCAGCAGGCTATTCGATGGGCGACAAGGTTGGTTTGGTCATCTACAAGATCATGAGCGATGGCACCCTCAACGGGCTATGGACCGTTGCCGACACGCCCGGCAACGGCACGGAAGTACTGACGCCAAAGTAATTAATCAGCTTTTTTCAGCACCGCCTGCAGCACGCTGCGCACGCCGATGGCGCCGACGAAGCGGTCGTTGTCGTCGAAGATGGCGACGGGCGCCACGTCGGCATTGTGGATGGCCAGCATAACGATCTTCAGCGTCGTGCCGGGCCTGGCCCAGTAGACCGGCCTGGCATCGGGCGCGATGGGCTTCTCGACATCGGCGCAGGACACCCATTCGGCCTTCTTCTTGTCGCGCTCGGCGGCGATGACCTTCTGGTCCTTGTCGAGCTTGAAGCGGGTCGTCTTGCGTTTGTCGAGCCAGATCCAGCCTTCGCCGGCCTTTTCCAGTTCGTTTAGCCCGCGCATGACGTTCCAGGCGGTGAGCACCGAGAGCGGATTCACATTGGCGATGAAGTCGCGCACATAGTCATTGGCCGGGCGCAGCACGATATCTTCCGCCGTCCCCGACTGCACGATGCGCCCGCCCTCCATGATGGTGATGCGGTTGCCGATCTTCAGCGCTTCCTCGAGATCGTGACTGACGAAGACGATGGTTTTCTTGATCGACTTCTGCAGTTGCAGCAACTCGTCCTGCAACTTGGTGCGGATCAACGGATCAAGTGCCGAGAACGGCTCGTCCATCAGCAGGATGGGGGCTTCGGTGGCAAAGGCGCGGGCCAGGCCGACGCGCTGCTGCATGCCGCCCGAAAGTTCATGGACATATTTATTGGCCCACTGGTCGAGGCCGACGAGCTTCAACTGCTTGTCGACCATGGCATTGCGTTCGGCTTCCGGAACACCCGCCAGTTCGAGGCCGAGGCCGGCGTTTTCGCGCACCGTGCGCCACGGCAGCAGGGCGAATTGCTGGAACACCATGGCCACCTGCTTCTGGCGGATATGGCGCAATGTGGCCTCGTCGCACGACGCGACATCGACCATGCGGGCGCCATCCTTCACCAGCACCTCGCCGCCCGTTACCTTGTTGAGGCCGTTGACGGCGCGCAGCAATGTAGACTTGCCGGACCCCGACAGGCCCATCAGCACACTGATTTCGCCTTCATTCACGGTGAGGTTCGCACCGGTGGCGCCCAGCACACAGCCGGTCTTGCTCAGGATGTCCGAGCGGTGGACTCCGGCGCGCGCCATGGCCAGCGCATCCTTGGTGTTGGACCCGAAGATGATGTCGACATTCTTGAATTCGACGGCGGTGCTCATTTCCTGGCTCCCGTTCTGACGGCCAGCACGCGGTCCAGAATGATGGCGAGTATGACGATCGCCAGCCCCGCTTCAATGCCGAGCGGAATGTTGCGGTTGGCCAGTGCCTTGTTGACGGGATTGCCGAGACTGGGTGCTCCGATCAGCGTGGCAAAGACCACCATCGACAGCGACAGCATGATGCATTGGGTGAGACCGGCCATGATCGATGGCAGTGCGGCTGGCAGTTCCACCTTCCACAACAATTGCCGTTTGGTGGCGCCGAAGCTTTCGCCCGCTTCGATCATTGGTTTGGGGATCGAGGTTATGCCCAAGTAAGTCATGCGCACCGGGGCTGGCATGGCGAAGATGATGGTGACGATCAGGGCGGGGGCGGCACCAAGGCCGAAGAGAATGAGGATGGGAATCAGATAGACGAAGGTCGGCATGGTCTGCATCAGGTCGAGGACTGGTTGCAATATCCGCCAGACCCGTGGCTTGTGCGCCGCCCAGATGCCGAGCGGTACACCGATGAGCATGGAAAGTGCGGTGGCGGCGACCACCAGCACCAGGGTCTGGATGGTTTCTTTCCACAGGCCCTGATTGATGATGAACAGCAGACCAACCAGTACCGCGATGGCCAGGTTGCGCGACTTCTGCAAGTAATAGGCAAGGCCCGCCAGCGCCACGGCGAGAATGAACGGGGGAATTTGCAGCAGCAAATAGGTGGTGCCCTCGACGGTGAACTCGAGCACGTTGGAGATGCCGTCGAACAGCCACTGGAAATAGGTCACGATGAAATCGATCACCGCCTTGCCCCATTTGCCGATGGGAATTTTCCACGACGCAATGAATTTGGATAGCGGATCCATCAGCCCCTCCCCAAGGGTTTGCGCGGTTGTGGCGTCATTTACTCCCCCTCTCCACCACATGCGTGGGAGAGAGGGGGAAGAAAGAAAAAAT
Source organism: Aestuariivirga sp. (assembly GCA_046594125.1). Classification (GTDB taxonomy): domain Bacteria; phylum Pseudomonadota; class Alphaproteobacteria; order Rhizobiales; family Aestuariivirgaceae; genus Aestuariivirga. Next base: position 63 of record JBKJQD010000430.1, on the reverse strand, counting down.
TTATCCGCCCAGCGCCGCGCTGACGGCTGCCGCCGCGTCGCCGCCGTCGAAGGTGGTGACGCC
>JBKJQD010000390.1:0-8508 GCA_046594125.1 Aestuariivirga sp. | reverse complement strand
GCGGAACAAGGCCTTGCTGCGCACCACTTTGGCCAGCGCCTCGATTTCTTCCTCACCGGCGATATACATGATCGGCTCTCCCGTTCCGTGCGGCGGCGGGCAAGACATTTGCCACCTAACCGGCTTTAAGCCTATAGGCAGACTGGTTTCAGGTTTAGACCCAGATCGAGATGATTTTATAGAACCACTATGTCAGTCAGCTTCCCACTTGAAGCCATCGCCCGCGACCGCGCCGCCTTTGACCAGTTATACCAACGGCCCTTGAAATTGACCTTGGCAGGCAATTCCCCCATCCCGTCATCCTCCGCGCAAAGCGGAGGAACCATCCTTGCCCAGCGCCATGGGCCCTCCGCTTAAAGCGGAGGGTGACGGGTTAAGGGTGGCGATGTACATAAATCAGTCCCAAGTACCGGCAGCAGACTAAACAACACGGCCTCGTCATGGGCTTTGCGGCGGCCGATGAAAAGGCGCCGCGCCATGGCGGCGTTGCGCGAGGTGTTCAGGACGGTGGAAAGCGCCGCTTCAGGTCGGCGATCTGCTCCGGGTTGAGGTAACGCGCCGGGCGGCCATGTAACAACAGGTAAAGCCGCGCTGTCTCTTCCAGTTCCTCGATGGCGTCGATGGCGGCGGAGAGCGATGAACCGGCGACAACCGGGCCGTGATTGGCCAGCAGCACGGCGGAATGTTTCGCGGCCAAGGCGCCAACCGCCTCGCCCAGCGCCTTGTCGCCCGGCGCATAATAGGGCACCAGCGGCAGCTTGCCGACGCGCATCACATAATAAGCGGTGATCGGCGGCAGAACATCGTCGTGGTCGATGCCATCAAGGCACGAGACCGCCACCGAATGCGTCGAATGCAGGTGGACGACCGCGCCCGCCCCGCTGCGCTGGCGATACATGGCGAGATGCAGGAAGCTCTCCTTGGTGGCGGGATCGCCGGAGATCAGTCTGCCATCGTCATCGAGTTTCGACAGCCGCGCCGGATCGAGGCGGCCGAGCGACGAACCGGTCGGCGTCATCAGCCAGCCGCCATCGATCCGTACACTGATGTTTCCGGAACTGCCGAAGGTCAGCCGCCGCTCGAACATCGAGCGGCCCATTTCGGCGATCAGCTCGCGCGTCTGGGCCTCGGTCATTGCAGGGCCTCCAGCGCTTCCATGAAGAAATCGCCGCCACCGAAATTGCCCGACTTCAAGGCCAGCGCCAGCCGTGGATTGCCATAGGCCAGCGTCGCCGGAACGCCGGGCGCGATCTGCGGTCCGATTTCCAGCGCTTCGACGCCCAGTGCCGAAACGACCGCCCCCGAAGTTTCGCCGCCCGCCACCACGAGACGGCGCACCCCGGCTTTCACCAGTCCCTTGGCGATGGCGGCCACCGCATGCTCGATCATGGCACCCGCTTGATCGCGCCCGAACCGCGCCTGTGTTTTCGCCACATCGCCGGGCGCGGCACTGGCGTAGATCAGTACGGGGCCGGCTTTCAGAAGCGGCGCGGCCCAGCCCAGTATCGCCTTCACCGCGCCTTCCGGATCGGCCGCCAGGGCCGCCGGTTCAATCGCCATCGCCGGATATTTTGCCTGCATCGCCGCGACCTGCGCCAGCGTTGCCGAGGAGCAGCTTCCCGCCAGCACCGCCGCATGGCCACCCGCCTTCACCAGTTGCGTCACGCCATCGCGCTTGGCCAAGTGGCGCGACATGTGGAAATTCGCCGGCAGCCCGATGGCCACGCCCGAGCCGCCGGTGATCAGCGGCAGGGCCGAGCACGCGGCCCCGATGTTTTCGAGGTCGCTGTCTTCGATGGCATCGACGATGGCATGGCGGACACCTTTCTCGCGCAACGCGGCGAAAGCCTCGGCGATGGCCATCGGTCCGTTCTTCACGGTGCGATAGGCCACGAGATCGACCTTGTGCGCCGTCTGGCGGCCCAGCACCCGCACCAGATTGGCGTCGTGCATCGGCGTCAGCGGATGATTGCGCATGCTGGAGTCCGACAACAACTCGTGGCCCACATAGAGATGGCCAAGATAGATCGAGCGGCCGTTCTCCGGGAATGCCGGACAGGCGATGGTGAAATCGCCGCCCAGTTCATCCAGCAGCGCATCGGCCACCGGGCCGATGTTGCCTTGATCAGTTGAGTCGAAGGTGGAGCAGTATTTGAAGAAAATCTGCCGGGCGCCGTGGGCCTTGAGCCAGCGGCAAGCGGCGAGCGACTGCGCCACGGCATCGGTGGCAGGAATGGTACGCGATTTCAACGCCACAACGATGGCGTCGGCATCTGGTGCCACGCCTTTCGGAATGCCGATGGTTTGCACCGTGTGCATGCCGCGCCGCGTCAAGGTGTTGGCGAGGTCGGTGGCGCCGGTGAAGTCGTCAGCAATGCAGCCAAGGATCATGGGTTACAGCGGCGCGAAACGCGCGACGGCATAGGGGCCAAGTTCAAAGTTGCCAACTTTCTTCGTTGTCGTTCCAGCGAGAAAATCGGCGCGTTTCGCCGCCGTTTCGAAATTGCTCTCGCCGATCATATGCAGCATGGCGGGGCCAGCGAAACCGCCGATCTTCACCTTCTGTGCCTCGGATGTGAGATTGGCGAGCCACAGCACCGGTCCGCGTTTGCCGCGATAGGCCAGTGAAACGATCTTCGATGGCGCGCTGGACTTGGTTTCAACGCGGCGGGCGCCGCTTGCGGGCATGAGGCCCGCCAGCACATGATAGGCCGGGTAGACGACGGCGCCGCTGCCGTCGAACCACGGTTGGGCATAGCTGGTCTTGCGATAGACGAGACCTTGCGGGCCGGTGACGGCGCCGAAGGCAACGGCATCAACACCGCCTCGCGCCGCGGCGGCGGCGAGTCCCAGGGTCCACGCCGCAGCGAACAATCCGCGCTGGCGCGGGTCCATGCCGGACAGGCAGACGCGCCCGTTGCCGGGATTGGCGGCGACCGCGGCACCATAGGGGTTGTCGCGGCAGGGGATGCTCGACGGTCCCCAGTGATAGGGCACCTTGCCGGTCATGGCCCGTGTCGAGGCGATGATCGACGGCAGTGATTCCAGTGTCTCCATCACCGAAAGATCATCCGCCGCGTGGACGATGGGGCAGACCGTATGGGTGATGAAATCGAACAGGTCTTTAGGGGGCCGCTTGCGGTTCAACTCGGTGAAGAACGACAGCATGCCGCCGCCCAATGGTGTTCCGGGAAATTCCCGGCGCGCTGCCGCCGCCATCTCCTCGTAACTTGGTCCCCACGGCCTCGGCGTGTTTGGCTGGAAGGATTTCAGATCATGCATCTGGGTGACCACCACGGCGTCCGGCTTCAGGCCGCCCTCGCGCACGGCAGTGGCAATCGCCGCCATTTCCTTGTCGGCGGACTCCCTGGCCGGAAGCACGATCTCAAGCGTGACCGGTGCCCGGCATTTCTCCGCGAGTATGCGGAAGGCGGCGGCGGCTTCCGCCTGTCCATCCTGGCGGCCATCGATCTGGCACACCAGATGCGCCGGTGCCAGCATGGCGATGGATTCGGCATTCTCAAGCGCCGCCAGTGCCTCGCGCATCGGCACGCCGGTGCCAAACGCCGGCAGCCGGCCCTTGACGCCACCCAACGTGACCGAGATGCCGCTCGCCGCCTTCGCCAGCTTCTGCGTGGGCTTGCCTGCGATGGTCAGGGTGATCGACTGGGTGAAGGCCTCGCCCTTGTTCAACGTGTAGGGCCAGGGATCGAGCAGCGAGCAGACATAGGTCTTGTAGGAGGCGTCCATCCAGTTGCGGTGATCCTCCATCTCGAACTTGTTGCCCGCCATCAGCACCGTGGCGGTGACACCCGGCACCACCGTATGTTTCATGGAGGAAATCTCGAAGACCGGCTGGCCGGGGGAGATAAACTTGGGAAACCGCGTCTTCTGGCGTTTGCCATCGGTGTGGACGATTTCGACCGGCGCGCCCACCACATCGACGAGCGGATGCAGCACCACAAAGCCGGTGCGGTTGGTGATGAAGTCCGAGAACGGTGTTGCGGTTGCGGCAAAAGTCAGCGTGCCATCCGCCTTGGCCTCGATCTTCGCCTGATAGGTGATGCCTTGGTCCTTGTCCTTGCAGGTCGCGCTGTAACTTACACTAAAGCTGTTCTTTGATTGGCGCACTTTCAGGCCAGTGATTTCCGGCGCATAGGTGCCCCAGTTCTTGTCGCGCACCAGATAAGCTACGCCGCGCAACACCTCGACGCCGCGAAAGCGGATGGTGCGCAGCGCTCCATTGTCGAGCATGGCGGTGATCGCTCCCGCCGAAAGGATGCGGCGCTTGGCGTCGGGCACTTCGGTGCCGAAAAGTTTGACGGCGCGGCTGGCCTTGGGTTTAGCCATGCTGGACTCCTGCTGGTTCAGATGATTTTTTCGCTTTGCGGATCGATGACGACGGCGCGCTTCATGTCGATGTCGATGTGGATTTTCTCTCCGGGCTTGCTTACGTCATGGGCGCCGAGCTCGGCAACGATGCTGGTGCCGCCCAACGGCATTGTCACCTGCACCCGCGAGCCAGTCGGCTGCACCAGCTCAATGATCACCGCCACGCGCTCGTGGCCCTTGGCAACCGACTTTCCGGCAATGGCGATATGCTGCGGGCGGATGCCGAGAATGACCGCCTGGCCGGACTTTGCTGCACTCTTGCCGGGCAGCGAGAGCGCCGTGCCATCGCCCAGTTTCACACCACCGTCCGTCATCACCGCGGCCAGGAAATTCATCTTCGGACTGCCAAGGAAACCCGCCACGAATTTCGTCGCGGGCCTTTCGAAGAGATCGAGCGGTGAACCCTGCTGCTCGATCAATCCGTCACGCAACAGCACGATGCGGTCGGCCAGCGTCATCGCTTCGATCTGGTCATGGGTGACATACACCATGGTGCGGCCAAGCTCCTGATGCAGCCGCTTGATCTCGACCCGCATGTCGTCGCGTAATTGCGCATCGAGGTTGGAGAGCGGCTCGTCGAAGAGATAGAGGATGGCGTCGCGCACGATGGCGCGGCCGATGGCAACCCGCTGGCGCTGGCCGCCCGACAATTCGCGCGGGAAGCGTTGCAGTAGCGCACCGATGCCGAGCATGTCAGCGGCCCGCCCGGCGCGCTTCTCGACTTCGGCCTCGGCGAATTTCCGCGCCCGCAGTCCGAAGGCGATGTTGTCCTTCACGTTGAGATAGGGATAGAGCGCATAGTTCTGGAACACCATGGCGATGTCGCGATCACGCGGGCGCGCATAGGTGACATCCTTGCCACCGATTTCGATCTTGCCGGCACTTGTCTCTTCGAGCCCGGCGATGCAGCGCAGCAGCGTGGACTTGCCGCAGCCCGACGGACCAACCAGCACGGTGAATTCGCCCGATGGCACTTCGAGATCAATGCCTTTCACCGCGTGGAAGGCGCCGTAGTGCTTGTGCAGGCCGGAAATCTTGAGATCGGACATGACTAACCCTTGACTGCGCCCATCGAGATGCCGCGCACCAGATAGCGCTGCATCGTGGCGACGGCGATGAAGACGGGAATGGTGCCGAGCACCGACATGGCGGCGATCTTGGCCCAAAAATTGGACTGGCCGCCAAAATAATGCGTCACCTGCACCGTGTAGGTCGTGACCTCGGTCCGCGTCAGGACCAGCGCGAACAGGAAATCGTTCCAGGCGAAGACGAAGGTGAAGACGGCGGTGGCGAAAAGTCCGGAGCGGGCCATGGGCAGAACCACTTTCCACAGCACTTCCCAGCGCGTGCAGCCATCGACCAGGGCACTCTCTTCAAGTTCCAGCGGAATGTCCTCGATATAGCCGCGCATCATCCAGATCACATAGGGCAGGCTGAAGGCGGTGTAGAGGATGATCAGGCCATGGTAACTATCGACCCAGCCAAAATAAACATAAAGCAGGAACAGCGGAAATACGATGGCGACTGGTGGCATCATGCGCTGCGAGATGATCCACACGGCGAGGTTCTCGCCACCTGTCTTGAAGCGCACCAGGCTATAGGCGGCAATCGTGCCGAAGGCCATGGCGAAGAAGGTTGAGACGCTGGCCAGGATCAGGCTGTTCCACACCGTCTCGGCATCGCCGTCCTTGAACAGGACTTTGTAGTTGGCGAGTTGCAGGCTCTTCGGATACCACACTGGCGGAAAGGCGAAAATTTCATCCGGTGTCTTGAACGAGATGATGAACAGCCAATAAACCGGAAACACGAAGACAATGGCGAGCAGCACCGCGATCAGGTAGCGGCAAGCTAGGCGCACGTCCTTGCGGCGGTGAAACGGCAGCGTGCTCATTTCGCCAGCCCCATGCGGCGGATGGCCCAGGTGCAGATCACCGTCAGAATGAAAACCACAAGGAAGGCCATGGCCGCCGTATAACTGGTCTCGAATTGCTTGAAACCCTGGGAATAGGCATAGATCGAGATGGTCTCGGTCTTAGTGCCGGGGCCGCCTTGGGTCAGCGCCCAGATGATGTCGAAGATACGGAACAGATCAAGCCCGCGGATCAGGATGGCAATCGCCATGACCGGCCAGATGGCGGGCAGCACGATGAAGCGGAAGGTGCGGACGAATGAAGCGCCGTCAATCTCGGCGGCCTCGGTCTGCGATTTGTCGACATTGGATAGCGCCGCCAGCAGGATCAGGAACATGAAGGGCGTCCACTGCCAGATTTCGCAGAAGATGATGGCCGGATAGACGAGGTTCGAATTGATGGTCCACAGCGCGTTGACGCGCTGGCCCGCGAACCAGCTTAGGATTTGGTTGATCGGCCCATACTGGTTGTCGAACAGCAGCCTCCACGTGGCACCGGCGACAATGGGCGAGATGATGGTGGGCAGCACCAGCAGCGAAATGAAGATTTGCCGGCCCGGCATGCGCTCGAGAAAAAGATAGGCCATGGCGAGGCCGAGCAGCAATTCGATGGGCAGTGCGATAATGGTGATCAGCAGCGTGTGCGCGAGTGACCACCACAGCCGCTTGTCCTTGAACAGATTGGCGTAATTGTAGAGGCCCTGGAACGACGTGTCCGTATCCATCATGTCGATCCGCATGAAGGAGACGATCAGCGAATAGATCAGCGGAAACAGCCCGACCAGCAGCAGCAGGAAGACAGCGGGCGCTATCAGCCAGTACTTGAAATTGCGGTCGGGATGGGTGGTGGCGGTCATGGCAACCAAGGTGGCCGGTGTTTACTTGGTAGTCCCTCCCCACAAGGGGGAGGGACAAGGAGCAATTTACATCTTCGGATAGGCGCCCGATTTCGCCGCCCAGCTGGCGTAAACCGCCTTCTGCTTGTCGACGCCGATCTTGTCGGTGATGGCATCCCATTCGCCGGCCGCCGTATCGAGGATCGCCTTCGGATCCTCGCCCGCCCACAACTTGGAGATCATCTGGCGCAGCACCTCCTCGTACTTGTCGGTTTGCAGGAGCGACAGGTCGAGCAAGCCGTTGTTGGCACCAGCCTGCAACGCAGCCAGATAGTCCTTGGCATCCGGCCACAGCGCCGCATAGCCCGGATCGGTGAAGTGCGAGGTGCGGAACGGATCGCGCAGGGCATAGGGAAGCTTTACGCGCTCGAGACTCACCGACTCGCTGTTCAGCCACTGGATGAACAGGTAAGCCGCTTCCTTGTTCTTCGATCCGGATGCCACCGACAGGCAGAAGCCGGCTGCGAGTTGCGGATGACCTCCAGGCGGCATCGAATAGCCGACCTTTCCGGCGATCGTCGACTTCGGCACCCAGCTTAAGACTTCCTGATCGGTGCCATAGCCCGCCGCCCAGCGGCCATAGGGCGGCCAGGAAATCGTCATCGCCGTCTGACCCTGCAGGAAGGCGGCGAGATTCTCGACGAAGCCCCATTGCTCGACGCCCGGCGGCATCCACTTGTTTTCAGCGATGTAGTCGGTCAGCACCTTGACGCCGGCATCCGAGTTGATGGTGGCTCTCATGGTATCGCCATCGAAGAACTTGCCGCCCTCGTTGCGGAAGCGCTCCTGGAACATGAAGTTGCCGTAGCCCGCTTCACGGAAGAAGGCGGCGCCATAAAGCTTGTCGCCGTTCAACTCGCTGATCAGCGCGCCAACCTGGTCGAAATCCTTCCAGGTGGTGGGCGGCACCGGCATGTCGGCGCTGTACTTGTCCTTGTAGGCCTTCTGGAGCGCGGGATCGTTCAGAACGTCGGTGCGGTAATACATGACGAAGACGTCGCCATCGTCGGGAAGCCCGAAGATCTTGCCGTTCACCATCATCTGGTTGTCGCGATAGGTCGGCGCGATCTTCATCAGCTCTTCGCGATAGCCGAACTTGTCGACAAAGGCGTCGAGCTCTTCGAGGGCGCCCGCATTTGCGAGGTCTGGCATCCACGACGGGATGACATTCAGCGCATCATAGGCGCCAGCGCCCGAGCGGAAGTCCTGCATGATCTTGGTGAACATCTCGGCCACCGGAACCTCGACGACCTTGACATCGATGCCGGTGAGTTCCTTCCACTTCGGCCCTGAAAAGTTCAAAGGATCGAG
>JBKJQD010000334.1:0-7275 GCA_046594125.1 Aestuariivirga sp. | reverse complement strand
GCGGAACACGTCGCCGGAGCGGTCGACGCCCGGTCCCTTGCCGTACCACATGCCGAAGACGCCATCGAACTTGCCTTCACCGCGCATCTCGGCCTGTTGCGTACCCCACAGGGCGGTGGCCGCGAGATCTTCGTTGAGTCCCGCCAGAAACGTGATGTTGCGCGGTTCAAGCACCGCTTTGGCCGCCACGAACTGGTTGTCGACGGTACCAACCGGCGAGCCGCGATAGCCCGATACATAGCCCGCCGTATTAAGCCCCACCCGGCGGTCGCGCTGCGATTGCATCAGCGCCAGGCGCAGGATCGCCTGCGGCCCGGTGAGGAACAGGCGGGTAATCGAAAGGTCATGAACGTCTTGCAGGCTGGGAGCGGATTTCGACATTCACGACTTGTAGCACCGCCTTGCCATTTGCCAAACCATGCCGGAGTCGTTAGGAAGGAACACAGGGGATCCGCGATCTCCCCTTCAGGCGCCAGCCCAAGCATCGTGGTTCAAAATCCAGCAAGAGGCGCCACCATGTCCGCACCCAATAGCATTTCGCCCGAAAAACTCAGCAAGCTCATCGGCACGCCCACCACGCCGGTCATTATCGACGTCCGCGCGCAAGAGGATTTCGATGCTGACCCGCTGCTCATTCCCGCCGCGCTGAAACGCAGCCACGCGGACGTTGCCGAATGGGGCGGCGGCTTCGCCGGAAAAACTGTCGTCGTGGTTTGTCACCATGGCGCCAAGCTCAGCCATGGTGCCGCCGCCTGGCTGCGCCATCTCGGTGCCGATGCCGTGTCGCTGGAAGGCGGTTTCGAAGGCTGGAAGGCAGCCAAATTGCCGCTGATTCCCGCTGCCAAAATCCCGCCGCGCGATGCGGAGGGCCGCACCCTGTGGGTGACCCGCGCCAGGCCGAAGATCGACCGCATCGCCTGCCCGTGGCTGATCCGGCGCTTCATCGACCGCGATGCCGTCTTCCTGTTTGTGGCCCCGCCCGAAGTGGCAGCCGTCGCCGAACGCTTTGGCGCCACGGCCTTCGACATCGAAAACACCTTCTGGAGCCATCGCGGCGAGGCCTGCACCTTCGACACCATGATCGCCGAATGGGGTCTTGCCACCGGGGCTCTCTTGCATCTGGCGAAGATCGTGCGCGCCGCCGACACCGCAAGGCTCGACCTTGCCCCGGAAGCAGCGGGCCTGCTCGCCGCCTCACTCGGACTGTCGCGGATTTATTCCGATGACCTCGCACAGCTCGATGCCGGTATGTTGCTCTATGATGCCTTCTATCGCTGGTGCCGCGATGCGACGGACGAAACCCACAACTGGCCAAGCAACAAGGTGAAGCCGTGAACGTCACGTTCAGGGAGGCACTGAAGGTCTGGCTGCGCATCGGCTGCCTGTCGTTTGGCGGCCCCGCAGGCCAGATCGCCCTCATGCACCGCGAGATCGTCGATCAGCGCCAATGGCTCACCGAGAAGGAATATCTCTCGGCCCTGAACTTCTGCATGCTGCTGCCCGGACCAGAAGCCATGCAGCTTGCAACTTATGCCGGCTGGAAGCTGCACGGCACCAAAGGCGGGCTGGCGGCGGGTTTGCTCTTCGTCATCCCGGGTGCGCTTGTGGTGCTGCTGTTGTCAATGCTCTATGCGGCCTTCGGCAATCTGCCGTGGATCAGCGCCATCTTCTATGGCGTCAAGGCGGCGGTGCTGGCCATCGTCATCGAGGCGCTGCTGCGGGTGGCACGGCGGGCGCTGAAGACCAATGCCGACTGGATCATTGCGGGCCTGGCCTTTCTGTCCATCTTTGCTTTCAACCTGCCCTTTCCGCTGGTCATCATCGCGGCGGCCATCTTCGGTTTCTTGCGCGGCAGCGGCGCGCAGGAGGAACACAGCGGCACCTTCCCAACGCTCTCCGCGCTTGCAGGAACAGTGACGATCTGGGCCGCCATCTGGCTGGTGCCGCTGGCGCTCCTGGCGCTCTTGCTCGGGCCGCATCACGTGCTGACCGAGATCGGTGTCTTCTTCTCCAAGCTGGCGGTGGTCACCTTTGGCGGCGCCTATGCGGTGCTCACCTACATGGCCCAGGCGGCGGTTGAACAGAAAGGCTGGCTCACCGCACCAGAGATGATCGACGGACTGGCGCTGGCCGAAACCACGCCGGGGCCGTTGATCCTCGTCACGCAGTATGTCGGCTTCCTTGCCGCGGCGCGTGGCATGGGCAGCCTGTGGGCCGGACTCCTCGGCGCTTTCGTCGCCTTGTGGATGACTTTCGCGCCCTGCTTCCTGTGGATATTCGCCGGCGCCCCCTATATCGAGGCCATCGGCAAGCGGCCAAGGCTGTCGGGCGCATTGGCCGCCATCACCGCCGCCGTCGTCGGCGTCATCCTCAATCTGTCGGTATGGTTCGGCCTGCATGTCCTGTTCGGCAACGTCGAGCGTATGCAGGGGTGGTTCAAACCATGGCTTCCCGATTGGGCAGGGATTGACTGGTTCGCGCTGGGCTTGAGTCTGGTAGCCGCACTCGCGCTCCTGCGCTTCCATCTCGGCATCCTCAAAACGCTGACGCTGTGCGCCTTGCTCGGGCTAGCCTGGAAACTGTTGCACTAACCCCACGCCCAGAAATCATTGCCCTCTTTCGCATAGGCCTTCGCCAGCACCATCTTGTGGACTTCCGAGGCACCGTCGACGAGTCTGGCGCAGCGGGCGTAGCGGTAGATCCATTCCAGTACCGTGTCCTTGGAATAACCGTGCGCCCCGCACAGCTGGATCGCCGTGTCCGAAGCCTTGTGCAACACGTCGGCCACATGGATTTTCGCCATCGAGACGTCTTTCCGCGCCTTGTCCCCGCAATCGAGTTTCCAGGCGGCGTGCATCGTCAACAGCCGTCCCTTCTCGATTTCAGCCGCGACGTCGCCCAGCATGATCTGCACACTCTCACGCTCCGCCAGTGTCAGTCCAAAAGCCTTGCGCTCCTGGACATAGGCATGGGCGATTTCGAGACAGCGCTTCGACAGGCCAAGCCAGCGCATGCAATGGGTGAGGCGGGCGGGACCAAGCCGGATTTGCGTGAGGCGCAAGCCGTCGCCTTCCTCCATCAGCCGGTTCTCTTCCGGAATCTCCAGCCCGTCGAATTCCAGCTCGCAGGTGCCGCCATATTCCTCCGGCCCCATGATCGGGATGCGGCGGATAATTTTCCAGCCCGGTTGATCCTTGTGAAAGAGAAAGCCCGAGAGCCCGTTGCGGGGATCATCAGAAGTGCGCGCCACAAGAATGAAGTGCGCCGCCCCGTCGGCCCCCGAGATGAACCATTTTCGTCCGTGTACGACGTATTTATTGCCACGCTTCTCGGCGCTCGTCAGCATCATGCCGCCGGGATCGGAACCGGAACCAGGTGCTGGTTCGGTCATGACGAAGGCCGAGCGCATTTTGCCGTCAATCAACGGCTGCAGCCAGCGGTCCTTCTGCGCCTCGTTCTTCAACACCTTGTTGAGCAAGCTCATATTGCCGTCATCGGGCGCACAGCAGTTGAACACCAGCGGCCCAAAGATCGAGCGATTGGCCTCCTCATAGAAGGCGCACCAGCCCACCATCGGCAATCCCAGACCGCCACGCTCACGCGGCATCTGCGGCGCCCACAGTCCCGAAGCTTTCGCCTTGGCGCGCAAAGGCTCCAGCACGTCGAGCCGGATGTTCTCGTACTTATCGTAATTAGCGCGATCCGCTTCCAGCGGCAGGACGTGTTCAGCGACGAAGGCCCGGACCTTGAGCCTCAAGGCCTCGACTTCAGGTGGCAGTGAAAAATCCATGATGCGCACTCAATCTCAGGACAGCATATGGCCGCCATCGGCCACGATGGTCGTACCGGTCATGAAACCCGAGGCCCGCCTCGAAGCCAGCAGCAGCAGCGTGCCGTCGAGATCGGACGGATCGCCCGCCCGGCGCTGCGGCACACGCTTGAGCATTACCTGGCCCGCCTCGCTTGCCAGAAAATCAGCGGTCATTTCGCTGGTGATGTATCCGGGTGCGATGGCATTGACCCGGATGTCGTGGCGCGCCAGCTCCAGCGCCAGCGAATTGGTAAGCTGCGCCACCGCCGCCTTGCTGACCGTATAGGGTGTCGACACACCATTCACCCGGTAGGCCGCGACCGAAGCGATGTTGATGATGCTGCCGGGGACCTTGGCGGCGATCAGGCGTCTGGCGAAGATTTGCGACAGCGCCCAGACGGCATCGACATTGGTCGCCTGAATCTTCCGCCATTCCTCGAAGCTGGCGTCGATGAAGCGCCCGCCGCTGGCCACTCCGGCGTTGTTGACCAGCAGGGTGACTGAGCCGAAGGCCTTCTCGGCGGCCTCGAAAGCCGGAGCGAGATTGCCTTCCTCGGTGACATCAAGTGCCACGGCGATGGCCAGCGGCAGCCGCGCCGCCAGCGCTTCGATACGCTCAATGCGCCGGGCCGCCAGCACCACCTTTGCGCCATGGGCGGCCAGCACTTCGGCAAAGCGTGCTCCAAGGCCGGAGGATGCGCCGGTGACCAGCGCCACCTCGCCAGTCAGATCGAACAGGTCTTGCGCCAGGGTAATGGGTGCCATGAAATGGACTTTTCCTTCTGAGATGGGTTATCTAGACGCCAAATCAGCTTCACCGCAAGGCTTAGAGACAATGTCCTATCTGCCGCTTGTCGGCCTGCCCGCCGATACCCATGAGAGCCACGGGTTCCTCTACCACTCGATTGGCGACAAATATACCCGCGCCGTGGCCGAGGCGGCGAATTGCTCGCCAGTGATGATCCCCTCGATGATCGATGTCTTGCAGCTCGATGCGCTGCTCGATCACTTTGACGGCATTCTGATGACCGGTGCGGTCTCCAACGTGCATCCGCCGCATTATGGCGAACCGCCGAGTGCCGACCACGAGCCCTATGACCACGCCCGCGACGCCACCACCCTGAAGCTGATCAGCCGCGTGGTCGAGCGCGGCATTCCGCTGTTTTGCATCTGCCGCGGCTTTCAGGAACTGAACGTGGTCATGGGCGGAACCCTTGAAACCGAATTGCAGCGCGGCGAAGGCCGTCTCGATCACCGCGCGGCCAAGAATGACGACACCGATGTGCGCTATGGCCCGAGCCACATGATCAACATCCGGGCGGGCGGCATGCTGGAGAAGATTCTCGGCAAGCGCGAGACCATGGTGAATTCCATCCACCGCCAGGGCATCAAGCGCCTGGCGCCGGGCCTGGCGGCCGAGGCCACCGCACCCGATGGCATCATCGAAGCGGTGTCAGTGCGCGAGGCCCGAACCTTCGCCTTCGGTACCCAGTGGCACCCGGAATACAAGGCGTTGAACAATCCCGATTCGGTGAAGCTGTTCGCGGCCTTCGGCGACGCGGTGCGTGCCCATGCAAGACTGCGAAATCAGCCAGCCCGGCAGATTGCCTGAACACTACCCCTCTCCCGCAGGCGGGAGAAGGGTCACAGCAGCCCCGCCAGCCCCGACAGGTCCTTGATCAGCCGTGCGGGCTTCCCCGGGATGCGGTCGTCTTTCAGGCCAAAGCGATCCACCCGTACCGCCTGAAAACCGAACTGCGCCGCGCCTTGCGCGTCCCAGGTATTGGCGGAAACGAAACAGACGGCGGATACGTCATGCAACTGCAATTTCTGCATGGCATGACGGTAGACGCGGCGGCTGGGCTTGTAGATGCCGACATCTTCGACAGACAGCACCATGTCGAGCAGCTTGTCGAGCCCCGCCGCCCGCACCGCTGAATCGAGCATCGACGGACTGCCGTTGGAGAGGATGGCGCTACGCAGGCCGCGCGCCCGGACCGCCAGCAAGGCGTCCTTCACCTCCGGATAGGCTTCGAGCTTGAGATAGAGCGCCATGATCTCGTCCTTGAGGCCTGGCTCGTTGACGTCCAAATTCTCCAGCGCATAGTCGAGCGCCTCGCCGGTGACATGCCAGAAATCGGCGTGCACTCCCATCAGGCTGCGCAGCCAGGTATATTCCAGCTGCTTCTGGCGCCAGAGAATTGAGATGTCATCGGCCTTCTCGCCGATCTCGGCGGCGAGTTTGCGCATTGGCGCATGGACGTCGAACAGCGTGCCATAGGCGTCGAACACACAGGCTCTCACCCCTTCGAGTTTGGTCATAAGCACCACTTCTCCCCCGAACCGCTTTGTCCTATGATTAGCGCAAAGCAGGAACCACGAAAATGCCCCATGACGGCGACCACCACGATCATGATCACGAGGATTCGGAGCTTTCGCCAATAGCGCTCCGGGTGAAGGCGCTTGAATCCTTGCTCGTTGAGAAGGGCTATGTCGACCCGCAAGCCTTGGACGTGCTGATCGAGACTTATGAGACAAAGGTTGGCCCGCGCAACGGCGCAAAAATTGTGGCCAGGGCCTGGACCGACCCGGACTATGCCGCATGGCTGCGGCGCGACGCCACGGCGGCCATCAGCGCTGAGGGCTACGAAGGCCGCCAGGGCGAGCACATGGTTGCCCTGTTCAACACGCCCGAAACCCACAACATGGTGGTCTGCACCCTGTGCTCTTGTTATCCGTGGCCGGTGCTGGGCCTGCCGCCGGTGTGGTACAAGTCGCCACCCTACCGCTCGCGCGCCGTCCTCGATCCGCGCGGCGTTCTCGCCGAATTCGGCGTGACGATTGCCGATGAGCGCGAAGTGAGGATTTGGGATTCGACCGCCGAGGTGCGCTATCTGGTGATCCCCATGCGCCCCGAAGGCACCGCCAACTGGAATGCGGAGCAACTGGCCCAACTGGTCACCCGCGATTCGATGATCGGCACCGGACTGGTGCAGGCACCCGCATGAACGGGCCCCATGATCTGGGCGGCATGATGGGCTTTGGCCCCGTCGCCGCCGAAGCCGACGAACCGGTGTTCCACGAGCCCTGGGAACGCCGCGCCTTTGCCATCAATCTTGCCATGGGCATGACCGGATCATGGAACATCGACACCGCCCGCCATGGCCGCGAGCGCCTTGCACCGCTGACCTATTGGTCATCGAGCTACTATGAGATGCGCCACTATGGCCTGGTAAAGCAGTTGCTCGAGTTGGGGCTGATCACCGCCGGTGAGGAAGCCATGGGCCAGATGTCGGTGGCCCCACTTGCTGTCAAGCGCGTTCCGGACGCAGGCATGGTGCCCGGCATCCTCGCAAGCGGCAATCCATATGACCGGCCAGCACCGCGCCCGCAAAGTTTTCAGGTTGGAGACCGGGTGCGCGCCCGCAACCTGCACCCGCCAGGCCACACCCGCCTGCCGCGAT
>JBKJQD010000303.1:0-4210 GCA_046594125.1 Aestuariivirga sp. | reverse complement strand
CTGTCGCACGAACTGGACGAGCGTGAACTTCTCGAGGAAGCGCTGTCCACCATGGCTGGACGCCGCGTCGAGATCGCCGTGCCGCAGCGCGGCGAGAAAAAGATGCTCGTTGATCATGCCGTCACAAACGCGCGCGAAGCTCTGGGCCGCAAGATGGCGGAATCCTCGTCGCAGGCAAAGCTTCTGGAAGGGGTGGCACGGGTGTTCAATCTGGCGGAACCGCCGCGGCGGATTGAGGTTTACGACAATTCCCATATCCAGGGCAGCCATGCCGTTGGTGGAATGGTCGTTGCCGGTCCCGACGGGTTAATGAAATCTCAATACCGCAAGTTCAACATCCGCTCCGAAGACATAACATCGGACGATTTCGCCATGATGCGGGAGGTGCTGACCCGCCGTTTCACCCGCCTCATGAAAGAGCAGGGCGAACGGCCAGACGGCGAGGCGGGGGAGGCTCCGGCCTGGCCCGACCTTGTGCTCATCGATGGCGGACAAGGGCAGCTTTCGGCCGCCAAGGGCGTTCTCGACGAATTGGGCCTGGCAGATATGCCGCTGGCTGGGGTGGCCAAGGGGCCGGACCGTGATGCCGGACGCGAACATTTCTACATGACGGGCAAGGCCTCCTTCATGCTCGAGGCCCGCGATCCGGTGCTCTATTACATCCAGCGGCTGCGTGATGAAGCCCATCGCTTTGCCGTCGGCACGCACCGGGCGAGGCGCTCCAAGGCCATCGGCGTCAATCCGCTGGACGAAATTCCCGGCATAGGACCCTTGCGCAAGAAAGCCTTGCTCCGCGCCTACGGATCGGCAAAAGCGGTGGCGCGGGCGGGTGTCAAGGATCTTGCCGCCGTGGAGGGCGTCAGCACGGCCCTGGCCCAGGCTATTTACGACCACTTCCATGAAGGTGCAGAATGAGCGACGTGATGAGCGGGATGGGAAGCCAGAAAGTGGTCAATTTTTCGAAGGTCTGGAACCTGCCGAATATCCTGACCTATGGCCGCATTGTGGCGGTGCCGCTGGTGGCCGGGCTGTTGATGTGGGACACCAACACGGCGCGCTGGATTGCGCTTGCCATCTATGTGGCCGCCGCCATCACCGACTTCTTCGATGGCTATCTGGCGCGCAAGTGGCAGCAGCAATCCTCGCTCGGGCGGATGCTCGATCCGATCGCCGACAAGGTACTGGTGGCCGTGGTGCTGCTGGTGCTGACCGCCTCGCCGATCCTCTATGGCGGCCACATGTGGGCGGCCATCATCATCCTGTCGCGCGAAGTGCTGGTCTCGGGTCTTCGCGAGTATCTGGGCGAGCTTCAGGTATCGGTACCGGTGACCAAGATCGCCAAGTGGAAAACCGCGGTGCAACTCGTGGCCATCGGCTTCCTCATCGCCGGGCCGGCGGGCGACAAGATCATCCCCTATCTCACCGAATTCGGCCTCGGGCTGTTGTGGATCGCGGCGGGCCTGACGCTCTATACGGGCTATGACTATTTCCGCGCCGGCATCCGGCACGTCGTGGACTGATAGTGGTGGCTCATGGCGGGATGGGGGGTTGTCCGCGGTGGGCCAATCTTGAGGGGCGCTGATATAAGGTATAACTTAACTTACAACACCTCTCCCGATGGGAGAAGCAACGTCAGATCGTGCCAGCGTGCATGAGGCTTGGCCGTTTCAAGCGGTCAACCTTTTTGAAATCTGGTGATATTCTCTAGTCGATGGATTGACATGAAGATTCTTTATTTCGCGCGCTTGCGCCAGATTATCGGACGCGGCAGTGATGAGGTCGAGGTTCCGCCGTCGGTCACAACCGTCAGTGAACTGATGGATTTCCTGAGCCTGCGCGATGACGGCCTGGCGGCTGTCTTCGCTGACCGCCGGACCATCAAGGCCGCCGTCGATCAGACCCATGCGCAATTCGACGCGGCCATCACGGGCGCCCGCGAAGTGGCCTTCTTCCCGCCGGTGACGGGTGGCTGACTCAAAAGGGCGGTACCAGCGGGCCTGAGACGATTTCGAGATAATTGCCGGCCGCTACCTTGAAGGTGCCTTCGGAGTCTGATGTCTGCATGATGAGGTTGGGTTCGGTGGTCACAAACTCGACGGCGCGGCTGGCATCGAATTTGGCCTCGAGTGTTCCGAGATACTGGCAGGCGGCGCTGATGGCATGGCCGGTAAAGCCGCCGCTGTATTTTAGCTGCGAGCCGGAAGCCCAGGGATCGATATAGAGGAATTTGCCGTTGTTGCTGGAGCAGCCGACAATCAGAACGGTATGGCCGCCCGCATAATATGCGTAAAGTTTGTTGCCAGTCACATGCATGTTGATGGGTGAGTCGAGGACGCCGACGCGCACTGGTGTTCCGGCCCGCAGCAAGCGGGCGATGGCATTGCGCACCTTCACGATGGTACTGCTGCGATACTTGACGTCGCTGCGCTTGGTCACCGCCTTCAAAGGTTGGTGGTAGGGATTCTCGTAGGAAATCGGATTGATCTTGCCGAACAGCGCCTCGGCACTGGCCTTCACCACTATGCCGCAAGCGAGATTGCCGTGGGCCGCCATGTTGGCGGCGTTGTTCTGGTCGAAGATATTGGCGCTGTCGCTGTACAGGAGCTGCTGCACCAGCAGGATTTTGTTGGAGTCGGAGCCCCGGCAAATATCGGCCAGCAGATCGATCTCCATGCCGCTGTGTTTCTGGAAATCGCCGGTCACAACGACGAGTCCGCCGGAAGCAGTTCCCGCCGCACTGAAGCCGTCGACAACAATCACGTCCGCCGCCGTGGCGGACAGCGTGAAGGTGAGCTTCGAAGCACTGCGCGCCACCACATTGACCTTCAGCTTGGCCGGGTCTTGTGACACCACTTTGCGGGCGTCGGGGCCAGGACCGGACCGCGCCTCGATGTAATCAAACGTGAGGGTGGCGGCGCTGTGCAGCCAGACAATGCCCTGATTGGTGGAATTGCTCTGCAATGCCGAGCCGTTTGGCGTCAAGAACGTGCCCATCATCTGTCATCCTTCATAACGTGGAGGCCCATATACAGAGCGAACGCCACCCCAATTCTGTCACGGAGGTAACAGCGATCGCAATATTTCGCCGCAGTCCAGTAAACTTGATCCAGAGTGTGCGGCGCAACCTTAGGCGGCAGCGATCACAGTAGCTGCCTTCTCGGCCACCATCATGACGGCGCAGTTGATGTTGACGGTGATCAGGGCGGGATGCACCGAGGCGTCGGCGATGAACAGGCCGTCAATGCCCTTCACCTTGAGACCGGGCGTCACCACCTTGCCGATCGCTGCCGTACCGCAGGCATGATAGACGGTTTCGCAGACTTTCGAGATGTAGGCCATCCACTCGGCATCGCTTTGCACCGTGGGGCCGGGATGAACTTCCGCCTTGCACACGGCGCGCATCGCTTGCGTTTCGCCAAGCCGCCGTGCGTAACGCAGCGCCTTGAGCAATAGCTGGCGGTCATAGGGGTCCGAGAGATAGTTGAGATCGATGACCGGCTTGTCGTGCATCGACGGACCCGACAGGGTAATGCTGCCTTCGCTTCTGGCGCGGGTGACATTGGGCGAAGCCTTGACGGCTGGCCCCATGGTGCCAAAGCGCGGGCCGCTGTCGTACTTCTCACGCACCCGCAGGCCGAAGTGAAACAGGATGTCGGGGGCGGGCGCATCCTCCTCCAACTTGAGCATCATGGTGGCTTCGAAGGGGCAGACCTGCCAGGGCGCCACGGGTTCGCGGGTCACCCACACCACGGCGGCGGCGGCGTGGTCGCGGAGGTGCTGGCCGACATGGGGCAGATCGGCAATGACGCCGATGCCATGGGATTTCAGGTGGGCGGCGGGGCCGAGGCCTGAGACCATCATGAGTTGCGGCGTCTGGATGGCACCAGCGGTGAGGATGACGCCGCGTGCCGCATGGATCAACCCGCGCGATGTTTCAGCGCCTGTGACCCGGTTGTTACTTATGATAAGCCTGCCGGCGAAGGTCTCGGTCCATATCTCCAGATTGTTTGGCAAGCCAGCCAGTGGATGCAGATAGGCGATGGAGGAGGATTGGCGCAGGCGGCCCCTGGCGTTCAGCGGAAAGAGGCCGGCGCCCTCACGGACTTCGCGCTGGAAGTTGACTTCGTCAAGACCCATCTGCTTGCCGGCGTCGATGAAGGCGCGGCTCAAGGGATGGCAAGGAGCGGGTTCGACGCTGATGGTTTCCATG
>JBKJQD010000467.1:0-3775 GCA_046594125.1 Aestuariivirga sp. | reverse complement strand
GGATTTGCGGATCAGGTGCATGGCAGGCCTCCAAGGGTTGATCACGGCATTGCCGATAGAACGTCATTCCGTATTAATGTGCAACAGCTTGGTGACGCGCCGTCAGTGAAGCCCCTTGATTCAAGGGTTGAACTGCGACATATATGCGCGCATCGACACTTGGGCCGGACGAATGGCCGCTTGGCTCGCCCGCGGGCCACGTAAGCAAGACTCCGCCAATGATCGACCACGGGTCTCGGCGCGCCCCTATTGGAACTCCTCGAGATCTTTTACTAACCAAACTTGAGGACATCCCATGGATACGGGTACTGTGAAGTGGTTTAACGAGCAAAAGGGCTATGGCTTCATTCAGCCCGACAACGGCAGCAAGGACATCTTCGTCCATATCTCGGCTGTCGAACGGGCTGGTCAGCGCACCCTGAAGGAAGGCCAGAAGGTCTCCTTTGAAACCGTGACCGACAAGCGCACGGGCCGCAGCTCGGCTGGCAACTTGCAGGTTTCGTAAAACCCGCATTCACGTTCGCACCATCGATGCCCGGACAGTCAGCCGGGCATTTTGTATTTCAGGGGGGCTGTTCCCCCCGTTCTGTCATCGCGGCTTCCGCCAGGATGACAGAATACGGTGGATCAAGTCATGTTGCGTCGCAATATTCACGTTGGGAACTATTCATGCATTTTTAACATGTGACTCTGATTGAATCGCAATCGATTGACTCAAGATTCATGGTTAATCGCGATTTATTTCTGTGGTCGAAATAAGGCATGTCTTGTTTTATTATTGTCATATTTCAATACTATAGAACTATTCAACACGATGAATTGTGATGTCGTGTTTGAGCAATCTTAGCAATGCAATAAATGCATAACAGAGACGCTGGGGCGATGCTGGTAAGGCGGGAAATCGCCTCCTATATCGGCGAGGTCAGTGTGCAATGCACCAGAAATGGAACCTCGAGAGGCCGCTGCCCGATGATGGGCGGCTGGTTTTGAGAGACGAAGAAGGAGAACGAAAATGAACACGATCACTTATGGCCGCGAAGCGGTCCGCAAACAGGGCGTCACCATGGGCACCGGCCTTCTGGGCCGCGTCAAGACCTACATGTCCAAGAGCCGTGCTGAGCGTCAGCTCTCGCAGCTTGACGACCGCCTGCTCGCCGACATCGGCCTGAACCGTGCCGACATCGGCAGGATCGTCTGGGGCCGCTAAGCCCGGACCAGATAACTCTACCGGCCAGCGCCTTCGGTGCTGGCCCAGAAGCGCCCGGGGTTCGTCCCCCTCGGGCGCTTTCTTCTTGCCGGGCGGGTGAGCCACAGCGTCACCCAGTTGCCCTTGGCGATCACCGCCCTCGGCACCAGGCCGCGATTGCGGTAGGTGGCCAAAATCCAGCGTCCCTGGTCGCGGGTGATGCCGGACAGGACAAGATCGCCGCCGGGCTCCAAGGCTTGCGCCAGGCCCTGGGCCAGCGCCACCAGCGGCCTTGCGAGGATATTGGCGAAGATCAAATCGTAAGGAGCGGCTGCGGCAATCGCCTGGTGGCGCAGTCCGCCCGCGGTGAAAGTCCTGACCAAAGCGCCAGCGCCATTGTGCCGGGCATTGTCCAGCGTCACCCGCACAGCTTCCGGGTCAATGTCGCTGGCCAGTGCTGGCCTCAACGTGGCGCGGGCGGCGGCGATGGCCAGCACGCCGGTGCCGCAGCCGACATCGAGAATGCTGGCGGGCCGCCTCTGTTTTAGTATGCGGTCGAGTGCCACAAGACAGCCTTCGGTGGTGCCATGGTGGCCGGTGCCGAAGGCGGTTCCGGCATCGATCTCAAGGGCGATGCCGCCCGCCCGGCGGCGCTGCCGGTCATGCGAACCGTAGAGAAAGAACCGCCCGGCGGTGACCGGCCCCAAGCCTTCCAGCGATTGCCGCACCCAGTCCATTTCGACCAGTGGAGCGATGGAACTGCCCGGCAGCCGCAGATGGGCAGCGGCGTCCAGCGCTTCCACCGCGCTGCCGAAATAGGCCACCACGTCCCACAGGGACCGGGCCTCATCGGTCTCATTGATGATCACCGCCCGCGCATCGAGATGAATGTCCTCATCGATACGCGTGGACAGTGCGTTGGCGGCATCATGCGACAGGGCAGGGATGGTGAGAAGGTGTGTCATGACGGAGTGCACCAGAATTACTCCGCCGCCTCCATGGCTTCGGCGGCGAGGAAGCCTCCGGATTGGCGCTGCCACAGCGACGCATAAAGGCCACCCTTCTTCAGCAGTTCGCGGTGGGTGCCTTCTTCGACGATGCGGCCCTTGTCCATGATCACCAGGCGGTCCATGGCGGCGATGGTTGACAGACGGTGGGCCACGGCGATCACCGTCTTGCCCTCCATCAACGTATAGAGATTTTCCTGGATGGCGGCTTCCACCTCCGAATCGAGCGCGCTGGTGGCTTCGTCGAGCACCAGGATCGGCGCGTTCTTCAGCAGCACGCGGGCAATGGCGATGCGCTGGCGCTGGCCGCCCGACAGTTTGACACCGCGCTCGCCGACATGGGCGTCATAACCCTTGCGGCCCGCTGGATCGGCAAGGCCTGCGATGAACTCCCCGGCATGGGCCTTGCGGGCGGCCGCCTCGACGTCGGCCATCGGCGCATCGGGATTGCCATAGCGGATGTTGTCGATCACCGAGCGGTGCAGCAGCGAGGTGTCCTGGGTGACGACGCCAATATTGGCGCGCAGCGAATCCTGGGTGGTCAAGGCAATGTCCTGGCCGTCGATCAGGATGCGGCCTTCCTCAAGGTCGTAGAAGCGCAGCAGCAAGTTGGCGAGCGTCGACTTGCCCGCCCCCGATCTGCCGACCAGGCCCACCTTCTCACCGGGCTTGATGGTCAAGCTCAGGTGATCGACGATGCTGCGGCCCCTCGGCACAGCGGGCTTGCCATAGTTGAATGAGACATTGTCGAATTCGATCCGGCCATTGCTCACCTTGAGTGCCGCGGCATCGGGCGCATCGATGATCGAGCGTTCCCGCGCAATGGTGGTGATGCCATCCTGGATCACGCCGATGTCCTCGAACATGCCGGCCACCTCCCAGATGATCCACTGCGACATGGCCTTGATGCGCAGCGTCAGGCCAATCGAGAAGGCGATGGCGCCGGTGGTGATCGCACCCTCATACCACAGCCAGATCGACAGGCCGGACATCATGAAAATCAGGATGCCGCTCAGCAGCTGCAAGGCCGAGGTCATCAGCGTTGCCATGCGCATCGAGGCGTTGACGCTGTCCAGCATCCACTCCATGCCCTCGCGGGCATAGGTGTCCTCGCGGTCGGCATGGGCAAACAGCTTGACCGTCGGAATGTTGGTGTAGCTGTCGACGACGCGGCCCGTCACCAGCGAGCGCATGTCGGCCTGAACCTCGGAGAGCTTGCCCATGCGCGGTACGAAGTACCAGCAAGCGGCGGCATAACCGCTGAGCCAGACCAGCATCGGCAGCATCAGCCACAGGTTGCTCGAAGCGACCAGCACGAGAGCGCCAAGGAAATAGACAGATACGTAGACGATAACTTCGCTGACTTTCATCACCGCGTCGCGCACGCCCAATGCGGTCTGCATCACCTTGGTGGCGACGCGGCCGGCAAAGTCGTTCTGGAAAAAGTCCATGCTCTGGCGCAGCACATAGCGGTGCGCCGTCCAGCGGGTGCGCATGGCATAGCTGCCGCGCATGCCCTGGTGCGAGACGGTCTCCGATATGAAGGTGATGAGCGGCAGTACCAGCAGCACCAGAACGCCCA
>JBKJQD010000409.1:0-7206 GCA_046594125.1 Aestuariivirga sp. | reverse complement strand
ATTGGTGAGCCCGGCGGGTTTCGAACCCACGACCCTCTGATTAAAAGTCAGATGCTCTACCACTGAGCTACGGGCCCACGACCGGCGCTGTGGCTGGTCAAATCGCCGGCGGACCATAGTGGCGGGGGGCATGAGGGTCAAGGCCCGGTAACGGCGGCCCGGAAACGCCACGTTAACGCAGTGGCCACAATATCGCCGTCTGGCGCGGGGAAATGCTTAGGCTGTGGGGGAAGGTTTCAATTCTGGCACAGGTGCGATGAACGAACTAGCCATTGTCGTGCTTGCCGCGGGCAAGGGCACGCGCATGAAATCCGGTCTGCCGAAGGTGCTGCACAAGGTGGCCGGCCGCTGCCTGCTGGGCCATGTCCTGCATGCGGCCCGCGAACTGGCGCCCAGCCGCACGGTGATCGTCTCGGGTCCGGCCATGGACAATGTCGCAGCCGAGGCGCGCCGCATCATTCCAACCGCCGCCATCGCCATCCAGAGCGAGCGCCACGGCACCGGCCATGCCGTTTCCATGGCCAGGACTGCCCTTGAAGGGTTTTCCGGCACCGTCCTCGTGCTCTATGGCGATGTACCGCTGATCGAGGCGGAAACGCTCAAGGAGCTCACCGCGCTGGTGGCGGGCGGCCTGCCGATGGCGGTTCTGGGCTTCGAAGCCGCCGACCCCGATGGTTATGGCCGCCTCCTGAGGTCCAGTCCGCAGCGCGTCATCGCCATCCGCGAAGAGCTTGATGCCAGCCCTGAAGAAAAGCAGGTAACGCTCTGTAATTCCGGCATTATCGCAATTTCATCCAAGGCACTCTGGGATACGCTGCCGAGGATCGGCAATGGCAATGCCAAGGGCGAATATTATCTGACCGACCTGGTGGAACTGGTGGTCAAATCGGGCGGGGCCTGTGGTATCGCGGTTTGCCCGGAATCGGAAGTGGCGGGCGTCAACGACCGGGTGCAGCTGGCTGGCATCGAAGCGACCTTGCAGCAGCGCTACCGCCGCCGCCACATGCTGAACGGGGCCACTTTGGTAGCACCCGAGACGGTACATTTTTCCGCCGACACGGTGTTGGGCCGCGACGTGGTGATCGAGCCCAGCGTGGTGTTCGGCCCCGCTGTCAGCATCGGCGACAATGTCGAGATACTGGCCTTCTCGCATCTCGAAGGGGCAAGCGTTGCCATGGGCGCCCGCATCGGTCCCTATGCCAGGCTCCGGCCCGGTGCCGAGATCGGCGAGGACGCCCATATCGGCAATTTCGTCGAGATCAAGAAATCGGTCATTGGCAGGGGCGCCAAGGCGAATCATCTCACCTATATCGGTGACGCGCGGGTCGGGGCCAAAACCAACATCGGGGCGGGGACCATCACCTGCAATTATGATGGCTACGAAAAGCACCTGACCGACATTGGGGCTGGCGTTTTCGTCGGCTCCAACACGGCGCTGGTGGCGCCGGTCAGGATCGGCGACGGCGCCTCGATTGCGGCGGGCAGCGTCATCACCCGCAATGTTCCAGGCGACGCGCTCGCCATCACCAGGCCAGACCTCGACATCCGCGAGGGCTGGGCCGCCAAGTATCGTGACATCAAGGCCGCCAGGAAGGCGGCGAGAAAGACATAGGGCAGGGACCATGTGCGGCATCGTTGGAATTCTCGGCAAGGAACCGGTGGCCCTTGATATCGTCGAGGCACTGCGGCGGCTCGAATACCGCGGCTATGACTCGGCGGGAGTGGCCACGCTGGAAAACGGCGTAATCGACCGCCGGCGCGCGGTAGGCAAGCTGCGCAACCTGGCGCAGGTCCTCAACCAGCAGCCGCTGAGCGGCAACGCGGGGATTGGCCACACGCGCTGGGCCACCCACGGCGGCGTCACCGAGACCAATGCGCATCCCCATATCGTCGGCGACGTCGCCATCGTCCACAACGGCATCATCGAAAACTTCCGTACACTGAAGGATGAACTGATCGCCGGCGGCGCTGAATTCGTGACCCAGACCGACACCGAAGTGGTGGCCCAGCTTCTGGCCCGCGAGCGCGCCCTCGGCAAACCGCCGCGCGAGGCGGTGCGCGCTGTTCTGAAGCGTCTTGAAGGCGCCTTCGCGCTGGCCATCCTGTTCAAGGGCGAAGGCAATCTGCTGATTGGCGCCCGCAACGGGCCGCCGCTGGCGGTTGGCCACGGCCAGGGAGAAATGTATCTGGGGTCGGACGCCATCGCCTTGGCCCCCTTCACCAACCGCATCACCTATCTGGAGGATGGCGACTGGGTGGTGCTGACGCGCAATTCGATTGAAATTTTCGACGCCGAAAACCGCCATATCATTCGCCCGATGAGTTTCAGCCAGGCCTCGGCCATGCTGGTCGACAAGGGCAACCACCGCCACTTCATGGCCAAGGAAATCGCCGAGCAGCCGGAAGTGATCGGCCACACATTGGCGGAATATATCGACTTTTCCGAGCGCGCCGTCCGCATTCCGGAAAAGTTGCCATTCGACTTCAAGGCGCTGGAGCGTCTCACCATCACCGCTTGCGGCACCGCCTCCTATGCGGGCCTCACCGCCAAGTACTGGTTCGAGAAGGTGGCGAGGCTTCCCACCGAAGTCGATGTCGCCTCCGAGTTCCGCTACCGCGAGGCGCCGTTGCCGAAGAACGGGCTGGCCATTGTCGTCTCGCAATCAGGAGAAACCGCCGACACGCTGGCGGCGCTGCGCTATTGCAAATCGCAGGGCCAGCACACGCTGGCCATCGTCAACGTGCCTGAATCCACGATCGCGCGCGAAAGCGAACTGGCGTTGCGTACCTATGCCGGGCCGGAAATCGGTGTCGCGTCCACCAAGGCCTTCACCTGCCAGCTTACAGCGCTCGCCTGTCTCGCCATTCTGGCGGGCCGCATGCGCGGCACCATCAACCGCGAACAGGAACGCGAACTTGTTGGCGCGCTGATTGAAGCGCCGCGCCACATCGCCGAAATCCTTAAAGAGGAAAAGCACATCGCCAGCGTGGCGCGTGAGATCGCCCATGCCCGCGACGTGCTCTATCTGGGCCGCGGCATCAACTATCCGATTGCCCTTGAGGGGGCCTTAAAGCTCAAGGAAATTTCCTACATCCACGCCGAAGGTTATGCGGCGGGTGAACTGAAACACGGGCCGATCGCCTTGATCGACGAGAACGTGCCGGTGATTGTCATAGCACCCCATGACGACCTTTTCGAAAAGACCATCTCCAACATGGAAGAGGTGGCGGCGCGTGGCGGCAAGATCGTGCTGATCACCGACGACGCCGGGATTGAAGCCAAGACCTTCCAGCGCATCAGCGTGCCCAAGGCGCACCCCTTCATTAGCCCGCTGCTCTACGCCGTGCCAGTACAGCTTCTGGCCTACCACGCCGCCGTCTTCATAGGCACCGACGTCGACCAGCCGCGCAATCTGGCAAAGTCGGTGACAGTGGAATAAGCCCTATCTACCTTCTCCCGCTGGCGGGAGAAGACGTCCGCAGGACAGATGAGGGGATGGCCCGGCTCTCAGCCCCTAATGCCTGACGCGGTGCCGCAGGCGGTAGGTTTTGTGCTTGGTATCGAAACCATCAAAATAATCGCGCACCTGCGGGTGGCGCACCGGTTCGCCGGTGTCGTCGACCAGCAGGTTCTGCTCGGACACATAGGCCACGTATTCCGATTCATCGTTCTCGGCGAGCAGATGATAGAACGGCTGGTCCTTGCGCGGGCGGATGTTCTCGGGGATCGCCAGCCACCAGTCCTCGGTGTTGTTGAACACCGGGTCGACATCGAAAATCACCCCGCGGAACGGGAACAGCCGGTGCCTGACGACCTGGCCGATGGTGAACTTGGCGGAGGGAAGCGTACTCATAACTATTGATTGCCAAGGACGGCGCGGCTTGGCAAGAGCCAGCGATCCGTATTGTTTCTGCCCGGACACCGATGACCGAAATCCTTAATCTCGCCCTGCCGTTCTTCGGACTCATTTTGCTGGGCGTGCTGGCCGCCAGGTTGTGGCATTTCGGCGAGGACGGGTTGTCCTGGCTCAATACGTTCCTTGTCCATTTCGCGCTGCCTGCCTTGATCTTTCAGGTGGTTGCCGCCGCACCCTTCGAGCAGCTCGTCAACTGGCCTTTCGTGTCCGCCACCACGTCGGTGACGGTCTTCGCCTTTCTCACCGTCGCTTTGTTGTCGATGGTGCTGTTCGGCACGCCGTTGCGCGTCGCCGCACTGCAGGGCACGGCGGGCAGCTATGGCAATGTCGGTTATATGGGCCTGCCACTCGCCGTGGCCTTCTTCGGACCCGAGGCGGCGGTTCCGGCCGCCCTGGTCTTCTGTTTCGATTGCATGGTGCAGTTCGTCTTCACGGCATTTTTCGCCACGCTGGCCCATGAGCGTAACGAGGAAGCCCATTGGGGCGCCGTGGCCATCAGGATCACGCGACAGGTGGTGTCGCATCCCTTCATCATCGCCACGGCCCTGGGTGTCGTGGCATCGGCCCTGCGCTTCAAGGCGCCCGGCGCCATCGGCACCGTTCTCGACATGCTGATGCGCTCGGCTGGCCCCACGGCTCTGTTCGCCCTCGGTGTAACCGTTGGCATGCGCAGGTTCGCGAGGGTAGGGCGTGAGCTGCCGATGGTGGCGCTGATGAAAGTGGTGGTGCAGCCGGCACTCGCCTATGCCGTGGTATCTCTGGTGCCCGGCGTCCCGCCCACATGGCTGCATGTCGCGGTGATGATGGCGGCATTGCCGACGGCGTCCAACGCCTTCATTCTGGCCAGCCAATACAAGGCCTATGTGGAGGGCGCCTCAACCGCGGTAATCGTCACCACGGTACTCTCGGCGATCACCATTCCCCTCATCGTCTATGCCATCAAGGCCGGTGTCCTGCCCTGAGGCTGCATGATGCGCGGCAGGCCTGAGGCGGGCGCCAGGCCCTGCTGCATGACGGCACGGCGCAGCGGCCCGAATTTTGACAAAAGGCTGAGACAGGCGGCGCGGCCACCTTCGAGAAGCAACGACCCGGAGAGCAGCGAGCGGTTCATCAGGTCGACGGCCTGCTGGCGCGGCTGGACGTCGCGGCGGCGCAGCGCGTCATAGGCTTGCAGCACATCCGGGTGGCCCGGATCATCATGTCCGGCGATCAATTCAGCCGCCTGGGCCGCATCGCGCAGCGACAGGTTGAGGCCCTGGGCACCGATGGGCGGCAGCACATGGCCGGCTTCGCCGATGAGCAGGGTGCGGTTCTTCGCAAAATCCCGCGCCACCATGCCTTGCATCGGAAACAGCTTGCGCGGGCCGGTCTCCGAGACGCGCCCGAGATCGCCGTGTGAGGCCAACTGAATTTCCCGCGCCAGTTCGCCATCCGCCAGCGCCATCAATTCCGTGGCACGCGCCGGCCGCTCCATCCAGACGAGGCTCGAATGATTGCCGGGCAGGGGCACGGTGGTGAAGGGGCCGGCCGCCTTGTGATATTCGGTGGAGACGCCATCATGGGGGCCGCTATGGGCAAAGCTGGTGACGAGTGCTGTCTGCTCATAGCTCCAGGCGTTGGTGCGGATGCCCGCCGCTTCGCGCAGTACGGAGTTGCGGCCATCGGCGGCCAGCAGCAGGCGGGCGCCGTAGGTCTCGCCGTTGCTGGCAGTAAGATTGGCTCCGGTGGCACCCGTGGCATCGGCGGCAATCATTGTGACACCCAGTTCGGCGGCGCGCGCATGAAGCGCCGGGATCAGCAGGCGCAGCGGGAAATTCCAGCCAAACTCACACTCGCCCAACTCGCCGGGATCGAAGGTGATGGTGGGCGCCTTGAAACGCGAGCCGGTATCATCGACGAGCCGCAGACGGCTGAGCGCCGTGGTCTCCGCCCGAAGACTGCCGGGCCACAGGCCGATATGCTCGAGCATGCGGATGGCCGGCGCCATGAGCGCCACGGTGCGCGGGTCGGCAGCGTTGGAGCGGGCCGAGACGAGAGCCACGCGGCGGCCATCAAGTGCTAGCAGGCAGCAGGCGGCAAGGCCCGCAGGGCCAGCGCCTGCCACGATGATGTCGAAGTCCGTCACGCGGCAATTGCCGTCTTCACCATGCTGTCGCGGCTGGCGAAGCCCGCATGGAAGGCCGCAAGGCTTGGCCGCCCGTCGCGCCATTTCATGTCGGGCAGGCGGAAATCGATATAGGACAGAACCACGGCAACCGCGATGGAACCGGCATTGACCTCAGCCAGGCAGGCCCGCCAGTTCTTCTCCAGATCATCAAGTGCCGCCGCCATGCGGACCTTGACGCGCTCCATCCATTCCGTCCATTGCAGGCCCTGGGGCCTCGCTCCGGTTTCATAGCGGTAGCCGACGGCGGCATCGCCGAGGCCCTGGCCCAAGGCCAGCAACGTCAGAACCCGGAAGCGCTTGACGCCATCATCGGGGATCAGGGTGGAGTTGCCCGCCACATGGCAGAGATACTCAATGATGACGCGTGAGTCATAGATGCCGTGGCCATGGTCGGTTTCGAGAACCGGCACCTTGCCGATGGGCGACAGCGCCGTAAGTTTTGGATTGGCCTCTGTCGGGCTGACCTTTTCCTGCACATACTCGACACGCCCCGACAGCCCCGCCTCGTGGGCCACGACGAAACACATGCGCACGAAGGGCGAAAGATAGTCGCCATAGATTTTCATGGGATCGGCACTCCTGCTGGCGGGATCAGACGGAACTCTAGCGCGCTTTCCGCCCGGGCGAAATCATATCCGCACAGGTAACGACTTCAACCTTGCGGAAACCCCCAACCCGTCATCCTCCGCGCAAGCAGAGGACCCATTTTTCCCCGGTACCATGGACCCTCCGCTTTCGCGGAGGGTGACGGATATGGGGACGCGCATGTCCCTCAATACTTGCGCATCAGGCCGATGAGGCGGCCCTGGACCCGGACGCGGTCGGGGCCGAAGATGCGGGTTTCGTAGGCGGCGTTGGCGGCTTCGAGCGCCACCGAGTCGCCCTTGCGGCGCAGGCGCTTTAGGGTGGCTTCATCGTCATCGACCAGGGCCACGACGATATCGCCATTATGCGCCGTATCGCCCTTGCGGATGATCACCGTATCACCGTCAAAGATGCCTGCATCAATCATCGAGTCGCCCTTGACCTCCAGCGCGAAGTGCTCGCCCCCGCCCAGCATTTCGGGCGGCACCATGATGTTGGCCGTGTGGTCCTGAATGGCCGAGATCGGCACGCCCGCCG
>JBKJQD010000364.1:0-4291 GCA_046594125.1 Aestuariivirga sp. | reverse complement strand
CATGGCATCGCCACGATGCGCCGCAATGAAAGCCTCAACCGGAGCGCCGAAGGACGTGAGCAATCCCAGTTGCAGCACCTTGCGGCCCAGAAGATCCATCGCCTGAACCCCATTGGTGCCTTCATAGATTTGCGTAATACGGGCATCGCGCACCAGCTGCTCCTGGCCATTGGCCTTGATGTAACCGTGGCCGCCCAGGACCTGCATGCCGAGATTGGCGGCCTCGCTTCCTGTGTCGGTGAGGAAGGCCTTGACCACTGGCGTCATCACCGCCACGAAATCATCCGCCTGCTGACGAATAATACTGTCGCCGTGGCGCTCGGACACATCGAGTCCTTGTGCCGTCCACAGCGCCAGCATGCGGCAGCCCTCGATCAGCGCCTTCTGGGTCAGCAGCATGCGCCGCACGTCCGGGTGAACCATGATCGGATCGGCGGGGTTCGCTGGCGCCTGCGCGCCGCCCGGTGCCCGGCCCTGCAAACGCTCGCGGGCATAGGCGACGGCATTCTGGTAGGAAGCTTCGGCCACCGCCAGGCCCTGGATGCCCACCGCGATGCGCTCGGCGTTCATCATGGCGAACATGGCTTTCAGGCCCTGATGCGGCTCGCCCACCAGCCAGCCCAAGGCGCCATCAAAATTCATGACGCAGGTCGAGCAGCCGTGAATGCCCATCTTCTGCTCAAGCGAGCCGCAGGACACGGCGTTGCGCGCCCCCAATGAGCCATCGCCATTGACCAGAACCTTCGGCACCACGAAGAGACTGATGCCCCTGGTGCCCTTTGGGGCATCCGGCAGGCGGGCCAGCACCAGATAGATGATGTTCGGCGCCAGATCGTGTTCGCCGCCCGAGATGAAAATCTTGGTGCCGGTAATTGCAAAGCTGTCATCGCCCTTGGGAACGGCTTGCGACTTCAACAACCCCAGATCAGTGCCGCTATGGGCCTCGGTCAGGCACATGGAGCCGGTCCACTCGCCGCTGGCCAGCTTCGGCGCATAGAGCGCCTGTTGCGCGGTGGTGCCGTAACGGGCGATGGCCACATAGGCGCCGCGCGTCAATCCCGGATAGAGGCAGAAGGATAGATTGGCGGCCCCCATCATCTCCTAGAACAGAAAGTTCACCATATGCGGCAGGCCCTGTCCGCCATGCTGTGGATCACAGGTCAATGCCCCCCAGCCACCCTCGACGAAGAGGCGGTAGGCCTCCTTGAAACCGGCAGGCGTTGTAACCGCGCCATTGCTCAATCGGCAGCCCTCGGCATCGCCCGTCTGGTTCAACGGAAACAGCACCTGTTCGCAGAGCTTGGCACCTTCTTCCAAAACCGGCGCTATGAGGTCCGGCGTGAAGTCCGCAAAGCCCGGCAAGGCGCGATGCGCCGCGCTGTCGAACAGCTCGTTGAGGCAGAAGTCGAAATCGCGGAGCGGCGCCTTGTAGTGCGGCATGTTCAGTTCCTGAAAGGTTTACCAGTTTCGAGCAGGTGGCGGATGCGGGCCAGGGTTTTGGGATGGCGCGCCAGTTCCATGACCTCGGCGCGTTCGAGCCCCAGCAGGGCTTCTTCCGTCACCGGCTTGCCGATGTCGGCGCCGCCGCCGGTAATGACAGTGGCCAGCGCCATGGCCACGGCCAAGTCGTGGGGGCTGGCCTTGCCAAGCCTCACCATGCTCTCCGCCGTGAGTTGCAGCGCCGTCTTGCCCGCAAGGCCGGGCAGCGTGAAGCTTGGCCGGTCCGGCGAGCGATAGTTCGCGGCCAGCGTCAAGGCTTTCGCCTTGGCGTCGGCCAGCAGTCGGTCGCGGTTCATGGTGATGCCGTCGCCGGGGCGCAGGAACAAAAGCTCGCGGGCCTGCGCCGCCGATTTCGAAACCCTTGCCATCGCAATAATGTCGAAGACCTTGGCAATGGCCGGCATCGGCCCTTTGGGCAAGGAAGGATCACTCCGTGAACGGAGGATCATCTCGCCGCAGGCGCCCCAGCCGGGAATTATGCCGACCCCTGCCTCCACCAGCCCGATGTTGCTCTCGGCATGGGCCTGGACGGCGGAGCAATGCAGCAGGATTTCACAGCCGCCGCCGAGCGTCAGGCCGGCCACCGCCGCGACACTCGGGAAAGGCGCATATTTCAGGTGCTTCAAGCTGCGCTGGCCGAGATCGATCATGGCTTCAACGCCTGGCCAATCTTGGTCTTCGGCCAGGCCCAGCAGCCACTTGAGATTGATGCCCGCCGAAAAATACGGAGCGTCGCTGTAGAAGACGAGGGCACGATACTGCTTGGCGGTTGTCTCGATGCTCTGCTCGAGCAGGGCGAAGACATCGGCATCCAGCGTGTTCATTTTGGCGGTCAGTTCGAAACAGACAATGCCATCGCCAATATCCCACAGGGCGGCGGAGGCATTGGCGCGGATCGGTGAAGTGCGCCGCTTGACATCGGCGAGACGCAGCACCCCTTCGGCGCGCGGCACGGCCACATGGACGCCATGGTGATCCAGCACCGCGCCATCGCGGTAGAATGGCCCGTCGGAAAGCTTGAGCGCAGGCGCAACCGGCAGACCCTCGGCGGCGAGCATCTGGCGCAGCCTGACCACGCCGATGCGGTCGATCAGTTCAAAGGGACCCCAGGTCCAGTTATAGCCAAGCCGCATGGCGGCATCGATCGACGCCACATCATCGGCGGCATCGCCCACCAGAAGGGCGGCATAGGCCAGCGTCTTCAACATCACGGCGCGGGCATATGTCCCAAGCCGTCCGCTATCGGTCAGCACGTCATCGCCGATCTTCACCGTCTGAAACGGACGATAGGAATCGCTGACGAGATCAAGCGCCTCCATGCGTTTTCCGGCGGCGCGGTTGATGCGGTAGAACCCGCCCTTGCCTTTGCGCCCGGTGCGGCCGTCGGCGATCATCGCCGCAACCAGCGGCAGCGGCACGTTCACGAGGTGGAACATGTCGTCCGGTTCAAGCGCATTGGCGAGGCTGGCATTCACTTGCGGCAGAAGGTCAATGCCGATCAGGTCCGCCAAACCGAAGACGCCGGTTTTGGGGATGCCGAATGGCTTGCCCATCACCGCGTCGGCCTCTTCCACCGTAATGCCCTGGGCCATGGCTTCGGCCATCGCCGCCTGAAT
The DNA here is from genome assembly GCA_046594125.1 of Aestuariivirga sp. Classification (GTDB taxonomy): domain Bacteria; phylum Pseudomonadota; class Alphaproteobacteria; order Rhizobiales; family Aestuariivirgaceae; genus Aestuariivirga. The sequence goes on along the minus strand of JBKJQD010000364.1, from coordinate 1,175 downwards.
CCAGAAACAGCCAAGCCGGTTGGCGATGAACCCCGGCCGGTCCTTGCAGGCCACGATGCTCTTGCCGAGCGACACATCAGCAAAGTTTTCGACGGCCGCCAGCGCATCGGCATCGGTCTTCGCACCGCGCACGATTTCCAGCAATCGCATGTAGCGTGGCGGATTGAAAAAATGGGTGATGAGGAAGTTGCGCCGGAATTCCGGCGGCGCATCGCGCATCAGATCGGCAAGCGGAATGGTCGAGGTGTTGGACGAGACGATGGCGTCCGGCGATTTGGACTCGCCAATCTTTGCATAGAGTTGGCGCTTGATCTCGGGCTTCTCGATAATGGCCTCGACGATCCAGTCGCAGTCACTCAGTTGCGCCATGTCGCTATCGATGCCGAGTGCTGTCACCAGACCGGCATTGGCCGCCAGCATGAAGGGGGCCGGTTCGGTCTTGAGAAGGCGCGCCACGGCGGCCTCGGCAATGTCGCGCGTCACATCGAACAGCAGCACCGGCACGCCGGCATTGGCCACCTGCGCCGCGATACCGCCGCCCATGACGCCCGAGCCGATCACCGCCACCTTGCGGATCGCCCGCATCAGCAGGCCTCCAGCACGGTGGCGATGCCCTGACCGCCGCCGATGCACTGGGTTGCCAATGCGAATTGCTTTTTCTCGCGCCGCAGCAGCGACGCCGCCTTGCCGGTGATCCGCGCTCCGCTGGCGCCCAGCGGATGGCCCAAGGCAATGGCTCCGCCATCGAGATTGACGCGTGTCTCGTCGATCCGCAACTCGCGCAGACAGGCGAGAGCCTGCGCCGCGAAGGCCTCGTTGAGTTCCACGATGTCGATGTCGGCAATCGTCAGCCCGGCCCGCGCCAGGGCCTTTTTCGATGCACCCACCGGACCCATGCCCATGATCTCCGGATCGCAGCCCGAAATAGCGATGCTGCGGATGCGGGCCATGGGCTGCAAGCCGTGGCGCGCGGCATAGTCCATGGCGCACACCAGAACCGCGGCCGCACCATCAGTCAGCGGCGAGGAGGTGCCCGCCGTCACGGTGCCATCAATCTGGAAGGCGGGTGCGAGGCTGGCGAGAATTTCCGGCGTCGTTTCGGCACGGATGCAGCCATCCTTGGAGGCACCGGCAATTACTGTCACTTCGCTGGAGAAATCAGCCGCTGCCGCCTT
>JBKJQD010000162.1:0-4700 GCA_046594125.1 Aestuariivirga sp. | reverse complement strand
CGAAGCGGCCATCGCCAGCGCCGTTGCCTGGGCGCTCGTCGCTCACATCCGCACCCTCACGCGGCGGCTCGCAAGAGCATGAGATCAAAGGGATTCATTTTGAGTCGGACACTCAGGTATCGAGGCCGGAAACCTCGAGGAGTGTGCAGCCTGTGATCAGTCAGGTTCCTGCGCGGCGAGTCCCACGCTGTTGCTGATTAATGCAATTTTAAATTGACCCGCCCATGATTGCCCGGTTTAGCACAATCGAAATTGAGATCGGCAGAGCAGGGCGGCAGGAAGATGCGCAGGGTTGGAGTCAAATTCATTTTCATATTGTTAATGGGAGCATTGCTCGTATTTGCCACGGGCCTGGTGGTGATCCGCCACTTTACCGAGTCCATGTTGCAGCAAGATGCAAGCCGGCGGGCGCGCGACTGGTCCGCCAACCTCGTGGCGCATGTGTCGGATTTGCCCGATATTCTTGCCGGTGAGCAGCCCTCCGATGAATCCATCGTCTTCTTCGAGCAGGCAAAGCTGGTCGGGGATGTGTGGCAATACCGCATCTATGATTCCACCGGAAAGCTCGTCGTCGTTTCCAACAAGATCGGCCGCACCCACCAGTTTACCGAGACGTTGCAGGGAAGAGATCCGGCGATTTTCGCCCGGCTGACTGCGGGCGGCAGCACGGTGACGACCCGTGAGGGTGCTAACCAAACGGAACCAGCTTATCTGGCGGAAGCCATTGTGCCGATCCGGTCCGGCCAGGATTTGTTTGGCTATTTGTCGGTCATTGTCGATGAAACAGAGGCCCAGGCGAGTTTTCTGACAACGTCGGGCCGGCTGGCCGCCTCGATCGTCGTCCTGATCCTTGTCGCCTTCGGCGTTCCCGCCGTGGGCTTTCTGCGCCGCACGTTGCAGAAGGAAGCCGCCGAGACCAAGCTTGAGCACCTTGCCTTCCACGACTCGCTCACCGGGCTCAAGAACCGGCACGCGATCACGGAGTTTCTCGAAAGCCGCATCCACCATAAGCAGGAAAAAGCGGATATTGCGATACATTTCATCGATCTCGACAAGTTCAAGGAGATCAACGACACGCTCGGCCACGATGCAGGTGACGAAGTGCTGCGCCAGATGTCGTCGGCGCTGGTGCGGGCCGTCGGGGGCGAAGGCATGGTCGGCCGCGTCGGAGGCGATGAGTTCCTTGTCGTACAGACTGTCGCGGACAGCCACAGCAAGGCTGAGGTCCTTGCGGGCCGGCTGGTCGAGGCGCTCTTCGAACCATGTGACATCAACGGCAATCCGGTCAATGCCGGCGTCAGCATTGGAACAGCGATTTATCCGCGTGACGGCGGGACCCGCACGGAAATTTTGAAATCGGCCGACATTGCCCTCTATGTGGCGAAGTCCGAGGGCCGGGGCTGCTTCCGTATCTTCGAGCCGGAGATGGACCTTAAGCTGAAGCGGCGGCGGGGCATTGAAAAGAGGTTGCGCTCGGCACTAGCCGCCAACGAATTTGTCCTTCACTTCCAGCCGCTGTTCGATCTCCAAACCGGTGCGCTTGAAGGAGTCGAGGCCCTGCTGAGACTGCAGGACGAAACGCTTGGCATGATATCGCCAGGTGAATTCATCCCGATCGCCGAGGAAATCGGCCTGATCGGCGATATCGGCGACTGGGTCATCGCCGAGGGATGCCGTTCGCTTCAGCTCCTGCCACCGCACCTGACACTGGCGATCAACCTTTCACCAATACAGTTCGAGAAGGGCGATGTTGTGGGCAGCGTGCGCAATGCCCTAGCGGCAACGCAAATTGATCCTTCACGGCTCGAACTTGAGATCACTGAAGGCCTGTTGCTCAAGGATTCGGTGAGCGTCCGTAACAAGGTGGACAGCCTCAAGAATCTCGGCGCCTCCATCGTGCTTGACGATTTCGGCTCCGGCTATTCGAGCCTCAATTACCTGTGGCTATATCCGTTCGACAAGATCAAGATCGACCGGTCGTTCATCTCGTCGCTCGGCTCCAATTCCAACGTGCAAGGAATCATCGAGGCGATCGTCGAGCTTGGTAAAAAACTCAAGATGAAGACCACCGCCGAAGGAGTCGAGACCGGGACGCAGGCCGAAATACTGCGCGCGATGCACTGCGACCAAGTCCAAGGATTTTTGTTCGGCAAGCCCATGGCGATGGCCGATCTCGCGGTCACAATTCTTCGCCATGGGCTGGGCGAAATGAAACAGCCTGAGATTGCAGTGCGGGCGCGCCGGAGAACTTGAGGAGATAAGCTATTGAGAGACTCGATACACTTTTTTGCCTCCGCCTTGCTGGCCGGTGCCATGATTGTCCTGCAGCCAGCAGCCGCACAGGCACAAACCGCCGATCCTGCGATGGCGCATAACGAACAGGTCGTAAGGAAGCTGATCGAAGAATCGGATCCGGATGTCACCTTCCTCGCCCGCCTCAAGATGATGCGGGCGCATCTCTCGGCGGCAATGACAAACGTCACCAATGGCGAACTGAGCGAGGCGCGCGAGCACATCAAGCATCCTGGTTCCGAAATCCTTCCCGAGATCATGAGCGTGCTCATGGCCCGCAAACTGAAAGATCCGAGCCCCGCGCTTGCAGCCGCTCTGGACACGCTTCTTCGCGGCAACATCGCGGATATCAGGAATGCCGTGGCTGCGGCCGACAGCGACGTTGCCCTCGCGGAGGACTCGGTCGATCCCTCAAAGATAACATTCAATGGCATTCTGCCGGATACGGCCGTGCTGCTGCTGCGGACGGCGGTTATCGAATATGCCGGGGCTTTCAAATACGGTAAAATCGTCAATTTGGTCGAATACCATGACGGCTGGGCTTTCGTAGCCGAGGCCACGCGGATGATCGAAAGCGCCGGACCGGAAATGGCGGCGCGTGACGCGGCAGCCTACGATAAACTCAGCCAGTCCCTGGCCGAACTCCAAAAGGCCTGGCCGAGCGACAAGCCGCCGGAGAAAACTACTGTCCCCCTGACCAAGATGCTGGCGCTCGTCACCATCATCGAACTCCAGATCAACCGGATGCGCGCCGGCTTCTGAACTGGTATCAGTGTCTGACCGAAAAAGAAGCTGAGTGATTTCAGCCAGTTGTGATTCCATCGGATTGGATCGATTCGCAGGAGAGCACGATGGTCTGGACCAAAATCACTCGGCGACAGTATAGACGCGAGGGCTTGCGGTATGGAAGCGATACGACGGATGCGGAGTGGATTGTAATGGAAGCTCTTCTGCCGCCTCCCTCGGCCCTCGGGCGCCCGCGTGAAACGGACATGCGAACGGTGATGAACGCGATCCTCTACATTGCGTCCACCGGCTGCCAATAGCGACAATTGCCGAAGGATTTTCCACCCTGCTCCACGGTGCAGGGCTATTTCCACGCGTGGCCGCGCGGCGGAACCTTTGCCGCGCTCAACCACACTCTCGTCATGGCGTCGCGCGAGGCGGCTGGCCGCGAAGCGAGTCCGACGGCCGGAGTGATTGATAGCCAGTCGGTGAAAACCACGGAAAGCGGCGGCTCCCGGGGATATGACCCGGGCAAGATGATCAAGGGCCGCAAGCGCCATATCGTCACTGACACGCAAGGCAATCTGATCGGGCTCGTCGTGCATGAAGCCAGCATCCAGGATCGCGATGGCGCCCCGAGCGTGCTCGCCTCGATCCGGTCGCTCTATCCATGGATGCGCCATATCTTCGCCGATGGAGGCTATGCCGGGGCGAAACTGCGCTAGGCACTCAAGCGCATGGGTGAATGGACGATCGAAATCATCAAACGCTCTGACACCACCCAGGGCTTTGAAGTTATGCCACGCAGATGGGTCGTCGAACGAACTTTCGCATGGCTCGGCCGCTGTCGTAGACTGGCGAAGAATTTCGTAGCGACCAGCGCCGTTGCTTGGGCGCTTGTCGCTCACATTCGCACCCTCACGCGGCGGCTCGCAAGAGCATGAGATCAAAGGGATTCATTTTGAGTCGGACACTAACACCTATCCTTGTCTGGCCGATGACACAGTGCGTGCCAGATCGACAGTTAAATACTCGGGAAGCCGATCAGTGCTGCCGTCAAATATTGGCGGCAAATTCTTTGCCGAGCAGCTTATTGATCACATGGTCATTGCAACGAGCTTCGGGGCCGAGGCCAGAAACATCGGGGTTGAGCTCTGGGTGTTGATCCATCAGCCCATAGGCCCTCTGCCGTTGCGATTCGGCTTTATCCCCTATCGAGAAATGCAGCGCAGCGTTGAGCCGTTCAGCACGACGCAGGCGTTGAAAGAAGTTGTCGTGATCAACGGCATAGGCATTCGCTGCCTTAGACCAGTCTTTGTTCTCAAGGAGGCGGTCTCGCAGGAGCCTCACGTCCCTGAGGGTCCGGGAGAGGCCGTTTCCCCATACTGGATCGCTCGCAGCTGCAGCATCTCCGATCAGCACGCAATTGCCTCGCGTGGGATGTGTTATCCAGCGGTGGGCGCCATCAAATGTCGCAAAAACCCCATGCGGTGTTAAACTGTCCAGCCATGCCCCAGGAATCCCGATTTCGCGCAAGTGTTTCATCACCTCCGCAAAATCCCGCTCGCCGGAAAGGCGTTTTGGCAGAGCATCCTTGTGGTGCAACAGATAGACTCTGAAGTTTCGGGGCTTGTTTTGGACGAGAATGCTGCCCCGTCCTGTGATCGCGTGAAGAAAGAAAT